>NZ_JADBUZ010000050.1:0-25114 GCF_020245305.1 Microcystis sp. M20BS1
GGGATCCCCCCGCCTATCGGCACCCCCCTTATCAAGGGGGGCAGGGGGGATCCCCCCGCCTATCGGCACCCCCCTTATCAAGGGGGGCAGGGGGGATCGAACCTAAAATCCATTTTTAATTTAATTATAACCAGCTACTTAACTTATACCACGATGTCGAAAAAAGCGAAAGGATTCGGTCAGTCGCCAACTCCCACGAGAAAATTTAAGGATTTTCTCTTTGCTTTTGGGGATTTTTATCGAAAAAATTCCAAAGATGAAACGAAGCTACAGCAATTTTTAAAAGCAAATATTAATAAATTAGATGATTTACTTTTAGACGCTTTACCTTTAGTCTTCACAAGCTTAATCGCCGATAAATCAATAGACGAGCGAGAAAAAATAGCCTGCCTTTTCGAGAATTTTGCTGTCACCATTGACAAGTTTCCGTTAGGCGATCGAGCAACAAATTTAGAATTAAGTATTACCGCTCATAATCTCAGCCTAAAAATTTACACCCGCGAAGATTCCCCCGAAGATTGGGCGGGAACCCTGAATAACCTCGCTGTCGCTTGCAAAAACAGAATACTGGGCGACAGGGCTGAGAATCTAGAAAGGGCGATCAAACTGTACGAGCAAGCTTTAGAAGTTAGAACCCGCAAGAATTTCCCCGTAGATTGGGCGGGAACCCTCAATAACCTCGCTCTCGCTTACAGCGATCGAATTCGGGGTGATCGGGCTGATAATCTGGAGAAAGCGATCGAACTGTACGGGCAAGCTTTAGAAATCTATACCCGCAAGAATTTCCCCGTCGATTTGGCAAGAATCCTTAATAACCTCGCTATCGCTTACAGCGATCGAATTCGGGGCGATCGTGCGGAAAATCTAGAGAAAGCGATCGAACTGTACGGGCAAGCTTTAGAAGTTAGAACCCGCAAGAATTTCCCCGTCGATTGGGCGATGACCCTCAATAACCTCGCCAGCGCTTACATTAATCGAATACTGGGCGATCGTGCGGAAAATCTAGAGAAAGCGATCGAACTGTACGGGCAAGCTTTAGAAATTAAAACCCGCAAGAATTTCCCCGTAGATTGGGCGGGAACCCTCAATAACCTTGCCAGCGCTTACAGTAATCGAATACTGGGCGATCGAGCGGAAAATCTAGAGAAAGCGATCGAACTGTACGGGCAAGCGTTAGAAGTCTATACCCGCGAGAATTTCCCCGAAAATTGGGCGATAAGTCAGCAGAATTTGGCCAATGCCTATCGCGAGCGAGTTTTAGGAGAGCGGAAGGACAATTTAGAACGGGCGATCGATCTCTACAATCAAGCCGCTCAAATCTCTACTCGTGCCGCGTTTCCCGTGCCATGGGCGGGGAATCAAGGGGATTTGGCAGAAGCTTTGATGCAACGGGATAACCCCGGCGATCTCGATACTGCGATCGCTCTACTTCAAGAAGCTCTAGAAGTCTCCCCCGCAGGTTGTCAAGATTTTATTGACTTTCAGTATCGATTAGGAATAGCTCTTTCTCAAAGGTACGATCGCGACAAAAATTTCGACGATCTCCGACAGGCTTTAGTAGCTTATAAAACCGCCCTAGATCTGATTAGTCCCGAACATTACGATCGAAAAGATATCTGGAAAGCGCTGCCCACTACCCAAACCATTCTCGGTAGTCGTCTGGTGCGGGATGGCGAATGGCAGCAAGGGTTACAACTGTTGTTAAATAGCGTCAATCAACTTAGCACCAGTGACGATCGCCTAGCCCATGCGAACGCGCTCTACCACACCGGCCGCGCCTACGAAGTTCTGTCCGATCGAGAGAAAGCCCGTCTCTACTATCGCGATGCCCTGCGTTGGTACGAATATTTACAGGATTTACCCGGAATCGCCAAAAGTCGCACCGGATTGGGGAATGTCTTCGTATCCCAAGGACATCTAGAGAAAGGAATGGAGGAACTCGATCGAGCGAAGGCAATCTACCAACAACTACCACAGACCGATCCCGATAAAGTGGAGGAGATAGACATTATTTATCAAGCTTCTCGACGGGCGATCGAACGACAAACCAGCGAGGTATATTTATGACAAGTGCCGATGATCTTTTTAAGCAATCCTTTGACAATATCCAACGGTTAGGACTGAAGGAAATCCCCTTTACCGAAAGCCCGATCGATTTAAACAGCGATACCCTCGATCGTGTTTTTACCGGGCGACAAAAAGAATTGGGACGGGTGTTTAATCTGTTCCAAAGTCGCGAGCGTCGTCGGATTCTGGTTTCCGGTCGTTTAGGAATCGGCAAAAGTGCTTTTTTACTGGAAGTATTGTCGGTTATGCGCCGCAATCGTCCGCAAATGTTGACTACCTATATATCTCTACCCGCAGGTTTAGATATCGCCACTACAGCACTGATCGCCCTCGCTAGAGCGATGCCAAATGACGATTGGGCGCAGCGTCAACTCCATCAGATGGGAATTCCCACCGCCAAAGTGTTAAAAGAACGCGGGGCGGAAGTGGGGGCTAATGCAATCCTTACGGGTAAACTTACCGAGAAAGATTTACCGATTACGAAATTTCAATATCCGACTGTGAGCTTCGATACATTGTTAGAGCGGGCGCAAAAAATATATCCGCAGGGGATTCTGATCGCGATCGATGATCTAGATAAACAAAATCCTAGTGTGGTACGGCAAATGATGCACGACGCGCAGGGAATGTTAAAAGGTCGGGCTTGGTTTATGCTGACGGCCCACCCCATCGGGATGACGGGAGATTTATTAACCAGTGAACGCGGTTTATTTGACTTGCATTTGCCACTAGAAGAACTAGATGCCGATACCACATACCAGATGTTAATTAACTATCTCAAAAGTGCCAGAATTAACAACGATTGTACGGATCCGAAAGATGACAGGTGTGTACTTCCCTTTTTACCAGATGCGGCAAGACGTTTTTGCAAGGTTTCTCTCGGCAGACCCCGTTTGTTCAACCGCTTGGGAAATATTGTACTCTCCACTGCGGCCGATCTTCAGGTTAAAACGATCACGATGGAAGTTCTCGAAAAAGGATTAAAAGCAGCCGAACAGGATTTCCGACAACAAGCGGCCTTAAACGCCAAAGAGGAAAGAATTCGTCTGCTTTTGCAACGCAAAGGTAATATCTCCGACGATTCGATCACCATCGATGAGCTTGAAAGTTTAGGTTTTCGGGCATTTAGTGATATTTTGCCCTTTCTAGAAAGATTGGAAGAAGCTGATCTAGCTCAAAGGTTAAATCAAGAGGATGTGACGGTTTTCGAGCCGATCCTTCTCCCTCCGGCGGATTGAAGGGAAAACGAAAATACACCGGCAAAAATCGATCGCCGTTCCCAGAAAAATCCTTTAAGGATTTGGGATCGATCGCACCAGCAGAGTCAGAATACTGGTTAATACTGCCACTACCACGGGAATAATCAACGATTTTGCTCCCTTAAGGTCCGATACATCCTGAATTAAAGCGTCCTGTGTTCCCTCTACTTTTTCTAATCGCCTATCAATAATCTTGAGTTCGGTTTTCACCTCGGCCATATCTACTTTTAGATCGGTGAAATCTTTCTGTAAAGAGTCTAATTTTTCCGTGATATTTGTCAGGATAATTTCTAGGGAATTGGTGACGGGGGATTGACTCATCTGAATTTCGGGGAATATTCGATCGCCTAGTGGTATTGTAGGCTGATAATCGTTATTGGTAATTCTGCGATCTTTCGGGAGTGACGGAATTACAACGATCGCATTGATCAAATATCTTCTTCAGAAAGTCCCGCTTGTTTCAAAAAATGCTTGAGTAATCCGATTTTTAAATCCTGGTTTCCGTGAATCGGCACAGAGATACGGGTGGGATTATCTGGCTGACAGTAAATGTGATGGCTACCTTGAATTCTCAATAATTCCCATCCGTGACGCTCTAAAATTTTGGCGAACTTTTTCCCAGAAATCGATTTCATATCGCTATCTCTAGAATCCGAGTTTTCGGATCGGTCGGCAAGGATTCCACATCTATGGATAGACAACCTTCGATCGCCTCGTGTAAATTCTCTAGTAGTTCCTCGAAAGTTTCTGCTTGGGTGGCACAGCCGGGGAGCGCCGGGACTTCCCCCCAGAAGCCACCTTCCTCCGCCTCGTGAACGATAACTTTCATTTTCATTGCTTATCTCCTAGATCGATCAATGGGAGGGATGGATAGATAATTATTACCACTCCTAAAATCTAACATTTCTACGGGGTTGTGTAAATAATCAGTCTTCAATAACTGGATTTAGTCTAAATATTGTAGGCTGTTTTTGTAGGTGATGCAATCCTTACCAACTGACGACATTCTGTTTTAATGGCTTGTTGTAGTTCTTGTGCCTCTGAATCGCTTAAAATGCCTGAAAACTTGGCCAGAGGATGATTGTTGCCTGTTGCCTGAACTCGATGTAAAAAATCTAACACGGTTTCTATTAGATCATCAGGTGCTTGTTCGAGTTCTTGAATTAATTGTTGACGATGGTTCATAGACAGTCTTAACGAGTAATACAGTAAATGTGATGGCTACCTTGAATTTTCAATGAGGTTCTCCAATTTTGGCAAACCTTTTCCCAGAAATTGATTTTAATTGACTCATCTGAATTTTGGGGAACATTCGATCGCCTAGTACTATTGTAGGCTGATAATCGTTGCCGTTTCCTCTCTCTTATAACAAAGAAAAACCCACTGCCCCCAGCGTTGGTGGATATTTCGACTAATAATCAATAGATCAAAGCAAAAGTAACTGAATTTCCTGAGAAAGTGGCTAATACTAAATCGGGCTATTAAAAACTGATTATTTATTCTCCCTATTGCTTTTTGCCTCTTGCCTTTTGCCTAAAACCCATAACTTTTGTACCTCACTAGACTGAAAAACGCTATAGTATAAGCTCTTGTGCAAAAACAAAAGAGTTGAGTGTTTCCGCTCAACTCCTTGGTTATCTATGCTTGATTCTTTGACACTCCCATCGGTAAAACCGAGGGATTCTTGGGCTGAATCTTGCCTCTACTAGCAATGCTAATTTTGGTCTTACATTTTCATGTCTAGTCCGACTACACCTATAAGGCAAGCACTCTTGTGGACTACTCCCCAAGCTTAAATTCGGGTATGCCCTACCCTATTTGATTATTTTATCTCCCACATATCCCATATTTTTTGTTAGAGGGCAGTGAGGTATTGGGTCAACCTTTTTGAGTTGGTGACACTAGCCTTTTTACAACGGTCAGTTCGCGTGCCACGACTACACATCTGACTTTCCGCTTGCTTTCACTTTAGCACAAATTATCTTAAAACAGCAGAGTTTTAGTTGTGCTTCGCTGTTTCTATACTGGTCGGGGTTTCATCCCGTCGGTAAAACCGAGGGTCTTCACCCCGACATTTAAGATAAAGTGTTATTGTGACTGCCAAAAACTTGCGCTTTTAGTGCATCAATTTCGGCTAATAACTCGCGACGATTTTCATCTTTGAGCAGATAGCGCCAGACAAACCAACCAGTGTAAACGATCCCAACTAATTGTAGGATAGGAGCAAGGAGGGGAATATCATCGATCGCATCTAAAACCGCTAGGGTAACTTTCACGGTGACAAAACTCGCTAAAATTGCCCCCAGAACGATTAAAGGTTTTTTGTATCCAGAGAAGAAACTACCGATATAATCGGGGACATTAGCCAGATAGGACATTACCGAATCCCACACTGGTTCTACATATTCAGACCAAATCTGTTCGGTGCTGCTGCTGGGTTTGCTCAGAGACCCGGGTAAATCTGTTCTAATCGGATTTTGTGTTTCGGTGGGTTGCATTGATTCCATATTAACTGATCCTCATCATAAAGGTTAGACAGTGCGCGAATACGACCAACGGGGGTCAATTTTAACAGACTGAATAGACTAACTCGCTGTTGCCCATATTATCGGATAATTGCGATAGTAGGCGGAAAGTTTCTCAACAACTATTAAGAATCAAGGATTTAGCTTCTCAATTTTATCGTCAGTCTGACCGCAATTCTCTATTCTAACAGCAGGTAGCGATCGGAGTTGAGGAATCGGGGGGATGTCAGTTATCAGTGAACAGTAATCAGTTATCAGTGAGGAAATAGGTAGTAAAAAGCCAGTGGGTTACGGCGAATACTCAATTTTTAGTGAGATTATAACTTATTTTTCGCCTAACCCACCCTACAGATGATTACCTATTCCTGGATAAGTTGCATGGGTGCGGTGCGAGGATCGATGATTTTCTGACCTAAACCCGAAAATTTGACCGCTAGACTCATTTTTTTGCCCGTACCGAGGATATGGGTCACTTCTCCTTCTCCAAAAGTAGAGTGTAACACTCGATCGCCTACCTGCCATTTTCTTTGATCAGAGACAGTTTTTTCCATAGGAACCACTTTTGGGGTCTTTTTCGGTTTCAGGTTGCTTGTGAGCAATTCTGGGGGCAATTCCTGCAAAAATTGGGAAGCTACCTTCATCTCTTTATTCCCCCAGACGTATCTTTCTTTTGCGTAGGTTAAAAATAATTGTTCCTTGGCCCGAGTCACCCCCACATAACACAAACGGCGTTCTTCCTCAAGGGCAATGGGATCGTTTAAACTACGATTATGGGGAAAAATGCCCTGTTCTAAACCGACTAAAAAGACGACAGGAAACTCTAAACCTTTGGCCGAATGAAGGGTCATTAACGAGACTTTTTCTTGACCTTCCTGAAGATTATCTAAATCCGAGGCTAAACTAGCACTAGCGAGAAATTCCTGGAGATTGGTTTCTTCGTTTTCCTCTTGGAATTGTACCACAGCGCTATACAATTCTTGAATATTCTCGATCCGGGTATCAGCTTCCTCGGTTCCCTGCTGTTTTAATTCATCAATATATCCCGAATCTTCCATGATTTTATCTAGGATTTCACTAGCGGATAAATCGGTGATTTTTTCTTGCAGGTTTTGGATAATTTTAGCTAATTTATTGATGCTTTTAGTCGCACGACCAGCGAGAGTATTAACGGAAGTTTCATCGCTGATAATTTCCCATAAAGGTACTCCTAATTCTTGGGAAGCTTTGAGCAAATTATCGATTGTGGTTTTACCGATACCGCGCCGGGGAGTGTTAATAATTCTCAGTAAACTAACGTTATCAGCAGGATTGGCAATCACTCGTAAATAAGCGATCGCATCTTTAATCTCCTGTCGATCATAAAATTTAAATCCCCCGACAATATTATAGGGGATATTATTGCGAATTAACCCATCTTCAAAAGGACGAGATTGGGCATTAATTCGGTAGAGAATGGCAAAACTACCCCAATTTAATTCGGGGTTTTCTTGGGTAAATTCTCTGATTTTATCGATAACAAAAGATGCTTCTTCCTGTTCATCTCTGGCCTTAAAAACATAGATAATCTCGCCCCCTTCTCTGGTGGGAACAAGGACTTTATCGATTCTTTGACTATTCTTTTCAATTAACTTATTTGCCGCTTGCAGAATATTTTCTCGTGAACGATAGTTTTCCTGTAATTTCACCATCGTGCGAGTATCATCATCGGGTAAACCATCGCCAAAGTCCGCTTGAAAATTGAGCAGAATAGTAAAATCCGCCATCCGAAAACTATAGATAGATTGGTCGGCATCACCCACCACAAAAATCGATCGATCCGTCCAATTCCACTCACTTTTTTTCGTTTCACCATTGGTGGACAAAAGCCTAATTAACTCGTACTGAATCCGGTTAGTATCTTGGTATTCATCGACTAAAATATGCTTAAATTGCGTATGCCAATAGCCGAGAATAGATTCATTTTGCTGAAAAAGACGGACTGGAACCAGTATCAAATCATCAAAATCTAGGGCATTATTTTGTGCCAATTGCATCTGATAAGCCTGATAAACCTCAGAAATGACCCTTCCTCGAAAATGAGGGTTTTCTCTGGCGTAATCCCTGGGAGTTAAACCTAAATTTTTAGCATTACTAATCGCATAACGTAGATTGCGGGCATCAAATTTTTTATCGTCTAAATTCATCTGTTTAGTAACGATATTTTTCACTAAACTCTGGGCATCAGATTCGTCCATAATCGAAAAATTCCTTTGCCAACTATGACCATATTCATCCTGATATTTATTAATGTCATAGCGCAAAATACGACCACAAAGACTGTGAAAAGTCCCGATCCAGAGTTTTTTAGTATAATTCCGATAAACTTGAGAAAAGAGTTTTTTCTGTTCGTATTCTTCTAAAAGTTCTAATCTTTGACCGTATTTTTCCTGTGCTTTTTGTTGAGCAAAAGTTTTTTCAATTCTCGTTTTCATTTCCCGGGCTGCCTTATTGGTAAAAGTGACCGCGAGAATATTTTCTGGATCGACCCCGTGATGACGGATCAAATGGGCGATACGATAGGTTAAAGCGCTGGTTTTTCCCGATCCTGCTCCAGCAACCACCAACAAGGGGCCGCAAAAATGCTCCACAGCAAGGCGCTGAGAAGGATTGAGTTGTTCTAAATAATCGGCTGTGACTGTCATAATCTTGGCATATAGCTCTGCGACCTCTATTACTCAGGCTACATCATCGAGACGGGGATCGGTCATTAGTCAACCCCTTAAAGAAATAAAAATTTTTTTGGCCAGTTTGTTTCAAGTCGTTCAAGATTCTAAGTTGTCCTCTACAATGGAATTAGCGGAGACGCAAGTTTCCGTTCACTCCTCACACCACACTCCGTCCGGACAATGTTCGGGCGGTTTCTTATTGAAAATACTAGATCTCTACAAATTCCCTGTTACACTGTATGATCAAAGATTTCTTGGAATCTTGTTTGCGTTCAAATATACTACTATGTGAGGGACATCACTTGTCTAAACGTTATTTGTTCACCTCCGAATCGGTTACAGAGGGACATCCCGATAAAATTTGTGACCAGATTTCTGATACTATTCTTGACGCTCTGTTATCCCAAGATGACCACAGTCGTGTAGCGGCTGAAGTGGTTGTCAATACAGGGTTAGTCTTGATTACCGGCGAAATCACCTCGAAAGCACAGGTTCATTTCGTCGATTTAGTTCGCAAGAAAATCGCTGAAATTGGCTATATCAACGCCGATAACGGATTTTCCTCGAATAGTTGCACCGTTTTAGTCGCTCTAGACGAACAATCTCCCGATATTTCCCAGGGGGTCACGGCTGCTCAGGAAAATCGCGAACTTCTCAGCAATGATGAACTCGATAAAATTGGTGCGGGAGACCAGGGTATTGTCTTCGGTTTCGCTTGCAATGAAACCCCCGAATTTATGCCCTTACCGATTAGTTTAGCCCACCGCATCGCTCGCCGTCTAGCGGCAGTCAGAAAAACCGGTGAACTGTCCTATCTGCGTCCCGACGGTAAAACGCAAGTATCGGTCATTTATGAAAATGGTCGTCCCGTGGGTATCGATACTATCCTTGTTTCTACCCAACACGATGCTACTATCGGCGATATCACCGATAATGATCTCGTCCAACAAAAGATTAAAAGTGATCTCTGGAAAGCGGTAGTAGAGCCAGTTTTCAGCGATTTAGAGATTAAACCCGATGCCAACACCCGTTATCTGGTTAATCCCACCGGAAAATTCGTCATTGGTGGACCCCAAGGCGACGCGGGATTAACGGGACGGAAAATTATCGTCGATACCTACGGTGGCTATTCTCGTCACGGTGGCGGTGCTTTCTCCGGTAAGGATCCTACCAAAGTCGATCGCTCTGCGGCCTATGCTTGCCGTTATGTGGCCAAAAATATCGTCGCTGCTGGTTTGGCCGATAAGTGCGAGATTCAAGTGGGTTATGCGATTGGGGTAGCTCGTCCGGTGAGTCTCTTCGTGGAAACCTTTGGCACTGGCAAAGTCGCTGATGATGTGATTCTGGACTTAATCAATAAATACTTTGAACTCCGTCCGGCCGGTATTATCCAAACCTTTAACCTGCGCGGTTTACCCAGTGAAAGAGGCGAGCGTTTTTACCAAGATGTGGCCGCTTATGGTCATTTTGGTCGCAATGATCTCGATTTACCCTGGGAAAAGACCGATAAAGCCGCTATCCTCAAAGAAGCTTTGACTTCTGTGGTAGTATAGGGTTAGAAATTAACTGCAATTTTTGATTGAGGAGTAGAGTTTAAGGCTCTATTCCTTTTTTATACTAAATTCGTTGAGTATAGGCTACTTATGAGAAGAGGCAAAAGCGGGAATAAATAATCAGATTTTCTAACCTGAAGATTAATCTTCAGTTTGCTAGGCTAAAATCTGAAAGAATAACCAATTTTTAGCTTTAATTGACTTTGATCATGGCTATTAGTGGCAATATCTCCCTCGATACCGAAATCGATCACACCTTGACGATTAATTTGCTGACGAATTCCCATTCCAGTGCGAATTAAAACTCCACCATTACTATTATCGCTGGTAATTACGCCCAATTCTGCTAGAAAAGTTTGATCGAAGCGTTTCGGATAACCAATCGGTCGCGAATAACCGAGAATTGCAGCGGGTAAAAAAGATCGATCGCCATTATCGGGGTCAGTTTTTATGTTTAAATCGAGATTAAGATGCAAGCGATCGAATTGACCGAGAGTTTTACTGGCAATTCCCCGCAGACGAAAATCTAATCCACTAGCATTATTTCCCGTCGGTAATCCCACATCGGTACGAATAGCAAAAGCAGGAACATTATCGTATTCGCGATTGAAATTATAGAAAAAACCTACGGATAAATTCCCCACATCAAAATCCGTGTCATCACTATTAACTCGTCCTCCCACTTGTGGATCAATACCGATAATAATATGACCATTACGAATAATACCATTGAGGTATTCAAGATCAAATTCACCACCGACATTGCTGTTTTCAGGAAAGACTAACCCAGTACCAAATTCTATCGATTGTTCCCCAAAACCCATACTTTCAGCATCATCAAAAGAAAGGGGACGACCAGAATCCAGATTATTATGATCGTTGGCAAAAACTGGATTAGTAAAACTGGCAACTAAACCCACGGCAATCAATAAAAATCTTCTCATTTTGTCGGTTCCTCTTGAGCATTGCTGTGGTCAGGTTTTTTCTCCGTATTAGGAGGGTTTTCTGGGGAGTGATTTTCGTGGTTATGGTGTTGGTGATCTCCTCCCTCATCTACTTGAGAATCATCAGGTTTTTTCTCAGAATTATCAGGATTTTCGTGATTATGACCTTCGTGAGAAATATCTGCTGGCATTAATCCCATACCCGGAATTCCTGACTCAAAACGATGATCATGTAGTCCTTCACCACCATAATTTTTTCCTGCTTCCATTTCCCGATGATTAGCAGCCATTACTAACCAAATAGCGCGGGTAATTTGTTCGTCTTTTTGTTGGGGAGTTAGCCAATCTGATGCCAGAATATCATTAACCATATCGTGTAACATATGCAGGTTATCGAAGGTGTTAGATATTGCGGGAAAACGTCGGGCAAACTTGGGACTAAGTTCGGCAAACATGGGCATAAAAGCTCGATCAGTGCGATACAATTCCTGACTATGGTATTGTTTACCCACCTGTTTATAAGCCTGTTTTTGTTCCTCTAAAGTTTTCTCATAAAGCAAGTCATACATGGTTCCTTGTAGCCAATGGTAGCCCCAAAATAAGCCATTAACTTTCGGATATTTCTGGCGAAAAGCTTTAGAATAGGGTTGGGAATCCAGATAACCCATATTCATCGGTAATCCAGTAATAGCATAGGGAACTTTTGTCAAGTAAAATTGATATAATTTTTCAATTTCTGCTTCTTTTTCCTCGTTGGTTAATTTGCTGCTGGCTAAAACATCAACGGTTTGAGCATGGAAAATATGCGCCCACTCGAAAACCTGTTCTAAAACACCGTATTTTCTGCCAAAAGTTGGGGAAATATTACCCTCGTCGGGCATAAATTTAGGCGGATTTTTTAAAACCCAATTAATTTTTTGGTATGTCTTAGTTTCTAAATCTTTCGCTTTTCCCGTTACGATATCTTCGTAAGCAAAGGCATGACCAACAGCGATCGCATTTAAGTCTAAAGCTAAATCTCTGACATTATAAATTGCATTATTATAAACCCCTCTTTGGGGATAAATATGATTACGTTGCTTGTTATACATCCAAGCTGGTATATTGTCAGAAATTGCTTGTAAATTCTGAGTTTGAGGTGAATCAAGATGTAAATGTTGAGCAATGACAGGAGTAGAAATCAGTGCTACAGTTACCAATAAAATTAACTTTTTCATGATAGTTAAACCTTGAGATTAGGGCAAATAAATTGATCGTCTTTTGCTGGTGTATCCGTCCATCCTTGCAGGGTTTCGGTTAATTGTTGACGCAATAAAAGCAATTGTTCCACTTGTTTATCGATCTCAGCAATATGTTTAATTAATTTTTCCTGAATATCTCCACAGGGTAACTCGCCCTGATCATGAATTACTAAACATTCGCGGATCTCTTGCAGACTTAAACCCAAGGATTGCAATCTCTTGACAAATAGCAAGCGATGGACAGTATCGGGAGTAAATAGGCGAAATTGTCCCTCTGTCCTCTCAGGGGACTGAATTAGTCCTAATTCCTCGTAATAACGGATTGTTTTAACCGAAACACCACTTTCTAGGGAAAGTTGACCGATTTTGAGCATTATTTTTGCTCCTTAATCCTATCGTTTCTCCATGATAAAATCTCCCCTTGACTGGAGAATCAAGGGGGGGGAGAAGAAATATTTTTTTAACTGACTTTACACTCAACTCCAAAACCGACCAAGAGAACTTTTTCCAAGGGTTCCCCCTCCTGGGGACGTTGATAGTTAATAATTTTGCGAATTCGCAGGTCTGGATTGATTAAAGTAATTGAATCCACGGAAACACTGCGAGTATAATTGGTGGTCATTAATAACTCTCTGGTGGTGGAATCAAAGCGAAAAGCGGAGATAATTGGTCTTGCTTCTTCGTAGGCGCGATCGCGAAGATAATCCCCTTCTAAATAACCGTTATTTTCTGTTTTAACCACAAATAAAAGATTAAGATTTTGTCGCACTTCTTCCCCTTTTTCCGAGATGGTATAGAAACCTAAATTAAACCCCGGGATAGTTTCTAAATCCGCAATATCAGCATAGTTATTATCTCTCAGAACTTTCTGTTTAATCTCCCTGGTGAGGGGTTGGATGAGAAATTCAGTGCGGGAACGTTCCACTTCTTGAGCAGCTAGATAATGATAGGTTCTTTCCGTTTGCCAACTACCGACACAATAGGCAAAAAATTGCTGAAAAACTTCGGTATTCATAGATTTAATTCTCCTCTTGTCAGTATCTTAATTTTAAGTTATTTTATCACTAAGTTGTTCCCTATTTTCAAAACCATAACAATCTCGAACCAGATAAAGTGGCCTACCCTTTACTTCCTCATAAACCCTGCCAATATATTCGCCAATAATACCAAGGGTGAGTAATTGAATTCCTCCTAAAAATAAGACAGCAACCATCAGAGAAGCGTATCCGGGTACATCGATTCCGAAGATAATAGTTCTGAGGATTAAAAAACTAGCATAAACAAGACTAACAAGTGCAATGATCAATCCTACATAAGTCCAGACTTTCAGAGGTAAAAAACTAAAAGAAGTAATACCATCAATGGCAAAATTCCATAATTTCCAGTAATTCCATTTAGTTTGTCCTTGATACCGGGGTTCTCGATCAAATAAAATTGATGTCTGTTTATATCCCACCCAAGCAAATATTCCTTTCATAAATCTTTGACGTTCGGGCATCTTTTTAATTGATTCTACCACTCGGCGATCAATTAAACGGAAATCTCCAGTATTAGGAGGAATAGAAACCCGACTTAATTTATTTATGACTTGATAGAAACCTTCTGCGCTGAAACGTTTAAACCAACTTTCGCCAATTCTAACCAGACGGGAAGCATAAACCACATCATAACCCTCGTGCCATTTTTCGATCATTTCGGCAATTAATTCTGGCGGATCTTGTAAATCAGCATCAATAGGAATAACTGCCATTCCTTGACTATAATCAATTCCTGCTGACATGGCGGTATCTTTACCAAAATTACGCGATAAATTAACCACTTTAATTTGTGGGTAAAGTTGATGATATTCCACGAGATTTTTGAGAGTATTGTCACGACTACCATCATTAACGCAAATGACCTCATAACTGGTATTTAGTGCCTCTAAAACCGCTAAAAGTCGCCGAAAGAGAGCGTCGATATTTTCTTGTTCGTTATACAGAGGGGCAACAACAGATATTCTCACTGGTATTTGATTTGATAGCATATTAATTGACAAAAAACTAGAGAAATTACCTAACAAATGTCAGCAGTCAAAACTTGTTCGTACTTACCTGCTGCTTGCTGCCAAGTATAGTTATATTCGATTAATTTGCGAGCATTTCTAGATAATTTTTCTCGCAACTCTGCCGATTTAAAAAGACTGCTAATCGCCGTACAATATTGCTCAATACTATTAGCCATTAAGGCTGCTAAAGGAACATTATTTACTGCCACTGTTAATCTTTCTAAACCTCGATCCCTGGCTACCACTGGCACCCCAGAAGCCATGAACTCTAGGGTTTTGAAATTCATTCCAAAACCTGTTCTTAGGGGAATAACCACCACAGTTGCCTGATAAAGATAGGTGGTCATTAATGGTACTTGTCTCGTTACAATTACTCCTTTTAACTTAGTTAATTCTTGCACTTCTAGGGATGGATTACCACCGACTAGAGTTAAAGTAGTATCGGGGTAAGTAATTTGTCCTTGGGGACGAATATAAATTTCATTAACACTATGTTCACTGGTAATTACTGAGAATTTTTGACTCTTAACTGCCCTATCTATCCAGTTTTGCATCTCTTGTTACAGCAATTGAGCTAATCTTTGGAGTTTAGCAATTATTCCAGTTTTGGCATATCGAGGACGGGTAAAAACTACCAATTCACTAACAAATTTACCTAACTTATCTACCTCCTCATCCCTAACATCAGCATTAGACTGAACGATGACAGTAATATCATGATTTTTGCCTAGATACTTGAGTAAATTAAAAGTTCTGCCCTGAGTTCCTCCTTTGCGAGATGGATAGGGAAAGGTGGAACTAATCATTAAGATATTCATAGCTATTTCTCTAAACGATTTTCCACCATCATGCGGACAATATCGGTCATTTTGTATCGTGCTTGCCAACCTAATTTTTCCTTAGCTTTGAGGGGATTACCGCGACTAATGGCTAAATCTGTTGGTCTTAATAAACTTCGATCGGAAATTACATGATCTTGCCAATTTAAACCAACAGTAGCAAAAGCTGTGGCGACAAAATCCTCCAGTTTTGAACTTTCTCCCGTGGCAATGACGTAATCATCGGGTTGCTCCTGTTGCAGCATTAAATACATCGCTTCAACGTACTCTGGCGCCCAACCCCAATCCCTTTGAATATCCATATTTCCTAAGTGTAAAGTCTCGGTACTTCCCCAAGCAATTCTAGCCACGGCAGCGATAATTTTTTGGGTAACAAAGCGCTCGGGACGCAGGGGAGATTCATGATTAAAAAGTATGCCTGAACAGGCAAAAATTCCGTAGGCTTCTCGATAATTAGCCACTTCCCAAAAAGCCGCCGATTTGGCCACAGCGTAGGGACTGCGAGGACGAAAAGGGGTATTTTCGTCGGCAGAATTATCGCCGATATCCCCGAAACATTCACTCGATCCGGCATTATATAATTTAATTTTTGCTCTGGTAAATCGAATTGCTTCTAAGAGATTTAAGGTTCCAGTGGCAATACTTTCTAAGGTTTCCACTGGCTGCTCAAAAGATAAACCCACAGAACTTTGTCCAGCCAAATTATAGACCTCATCCGGCTGAATTTTAATTAACACCTGTAGGACACTGCGAAAGTCATTCAGTGACATTGATTCTAGTTTTACCTGTTCCTTGATTCCCAAACGTTTCAGGTTACTAAAAGAGGACATCTGAGCATCCCGGGAGGTGCCAGAAACCGTATAGCCTGCTTTTAACAGTAATTCGGCTAGGTAGGCTCCATCCTGCCCTGATATACCACAAATTAACGCTTTTTTACTCATTTATTTACAATAATTTACTTTTGCGGGTTTAACATCGCCTTGGCGGCCTCGCTTAAATAACCGATTTGTCCGTAGGCATAGAGAAGATTATCAAAGCTTTTAGCGGGATCATTGATAAATTTGACAGATTTAACCAATCCTCTCACCAAACGCTCACCTCCTCGCCCAAATTGAGCCAATCCCGTCCTTCCTGCCACTTCTTCCCGGTAGTGTTCGCTGATGCCTTGCCACCAACTGCGACTCATAAACCATTGACGATTGATTCTTTCTGGGGCCACATTGTGTTCCACCAATGCTGCAGGAAAATAGCCCACTTGCCATCCCTGGGCCAGTGCCAGTTCTGTAGTGTATAATTCTTCGTTAGAGAGAAGTTTTTTGCCAATTCTTCCCAAATTAGGGTCAAAACCGCCAATCTTCCCCAAGAAATCTCGCCGAATTGAGTAATTAACCCCTCGCGGAGTTAAATTCGCTTGGCTGATATATACCACATTGTCGCCCAAATCGAAAGCCCCTAAACCCCCTGCTAACTGATCGGATAACCAATTGGGTTGACTATAGCCTTGCGGCCAAATAAGAGTGACTTTTCCCCCTGCTACTGCCAGTTTTTCGTTATTTTCGTAGGCATTTAACAGAATTTGCAACCATTGAGGACTAGCGATCGCATCGTCATCCAAATAAGCTAAAATCGGCGCTCTAGTTTCCTTCGCTCCGCGATTTCTGGCGGTAGATAGCCCTAAAATAGGTTCGTAAACATATTTTAGCCGCCCATCTCTCAGACGCGACTCGGCCACTTGACGGGTTTTATCGGTAGATGCGTTATCAACCACTAAAATCTCACAATCTGGGCAGGTTTGCGCCAAAAGACTATCGATCGCTCCTTCTAGGTAGTGATCGCGGTTGTGGGTACAGATAATCCCTGCTATTTTAGGAGCCATGGCTATCAAGGTTACTCATTCAATACCCTAAAACTTAACATTCCTTTGCAAAAATGTAAAAATGCTTGAGGAGACTCCGAGACTCCGAGACTCCGAGATTGCTTTTTACTTATAGAGTTTCTCGTCAATTTGTGACCAACGCTACCAGTTTTTTAATTTAACTATCTATGGATACTATTCACGTTACAGGAATTCGTGCCTACGGTTACACAGGATATCTGGCTGAAGAACAGGTTTTAGGTCAATGGTTTGAGGTAGATTTATCCCTCGAAGTTGATATCAGCATTGCTGGCAAAAGTGACGCAATTGAAGATACCCTAGATTATCGACAGGCGATCGAAATTGTCAAACACCAGATTGAAACCGGCAAATTTGCCCTAGTGGAAAAATTGGCCACAGTCATCGCTGAGGATATTCTACAACTCGATCGAGTGCGACAGGTAAGAGTACAATTATCGAAACCCGCCGCCCCAATTCCCCATTTCACCGGTAAAATCACCATCGATATTACTAGATCCCTTTGAGTTTACGCGTATTATCGACTAAACTTTCAGCAAAAGCGTCAAAACGTTGGGAAAGCTTCTCGTCAAGGATTTTTCCTTCTTCGTTGAAGACTTTCCACGCTTGTCCTAAGCTAATTTGTTCGGGAATTACCCAAGCATGAACCCAACGGAGAATGATTCTTAAATCATTGAGGGCGTTACTATTGGATTGGCCGCCTAAAACACTGATTAACCCGGCAACCTTTCCCGATAACTCCTCAAAACTCATTAAATCTAAGGCATTCTTCATCACACCACTGACACTGCCATGATATTCCGGTGTCGCCAAAATTAATCCCGCTGCCGATTTAACCGTTTGCTGCATTTTGGCCACATCGGGATAGTCAGAATAGTCATCTCCCCCGTTACAGAAGGGTAAAGAGAGTTTTCTCAGGTCAATTATCTCCGTTTCTATTCCTAACGCCCCTACTCGACTGATAGCAACTTCTAACGCCATCGCACTATAGGATCCCGGGCGTAAACTGCCATTAATACCAACGATTTTGATCATAGAATTTATACGAACTCATAACGACTACATATAAGCTAACAAAAAAAAGAGACAATTGGGGCAAGCTTAGTTAAAAAAATATGTCGATGGGGCGGAGAGAGCGATCGATCTAAGTTTTAATGAGAATAGAAAGAAAGATTTATTCCATTTCCCCTCATTGCCATGCCAGAATTTCTCGATTTTCTCAAACATAAATATGCCTATGTGGCTATTGGTGAATTTAAACCGGGGTGTTTTTCCGAAGCCCAAAAACTCTACGAAAAAGCCGTTTCCACCTATTCTACGGGATTCCAGGGGGCTTTTCTGTTGCAAAAACCCGGAACCGATGAAGGAATTGCCGTAATCATCTGGGATAAAATCGATGATATGGAGGCAAATAAAAGCGAAGACCATGAATTATTGCTGAAATCCATGGCTCCTCTATTTGCGAAACCGCCTGTCACCGATTTTTACGAAGTATGTAGCGAGATAGAAGGTTCCCCCATTTAGGAATAATGTTTCTTTTCGGTGGCGATTAATTTGGCGGCTAAAACCCCGCCTAGAAAGCCAAATAAATGTCCTTGCCAAGAAATCCCCGGACGGGAAGGCAAAACGCCCCAAATTGTGCCACCGTAGAGTAAAAAGACTAGAATTGACAAGAGTATAGAAGGAATATTTCTTTGGAAATAGCCCCGCAGTAATAAAAAACCTAAATAGCCAAAAATCAAGATACTTGCCCCGATATGGATGGATCCGGGAGCAGCAAATAACCAGACTCCTAACCCCCCTACCAGCATAGTTAACCCAGTCACAATAAAAAAGTCACTGGTTTCCTGTAACATCACCAACCAACCGAGAATCAGAAAAGGAACCGTATTAGCAATAAGATGGGGAAAGTCCCCGTGTAGGAAAGGTGCGAAAAGAATACCCCGCAATCCGATGACTTGATGGGGAATAATCCCGAAATAGTCTAAACTGCCCCGAAAAACAAATTGATCTAAAATCTCTAACAGCCAAAAAATCGCCACAAAGGTAGCGAGGATTATTGCTTGGGTTTTTATTTCTTGCCGTGATCCTTGACTCATAAGATTGATGGATGAGCTATTTTTTCCCATTATAGCCCCCAGATCAGTTATCAGTTATCAGTTATCAGTTATCAGTTATCAGTGATTCAGTTACCAGTGATTCAGTTATCAGTTATCAGTTATCAGTTATCAGTGATTCAGTTACCAGTTATCAGGTGTGAGTTTACTGTTTACTGTTTACTGTTTGCTGTGGGACAAAGAGGGGCTAATTGACAGGAAAAACAAGCGGGATTTCTTGCTTTACAAACCGCCCGGCCGTGGTAAATAATACTAATAGAAAAAGTTTCCCAATCCGGTTGAGGTAGTAAAGCCATTAAATCCCGTTCAATTTTCACCGGATCGTTATTAGTAGTTAAACCCAAACGATTACTTAAGCGCTTAACGTGGGTATCTACTGTCACCCCCTCAATAATCGCGTAAGCGTGAGCAAGTACCACATTAGCCGTTTTTCTAGCTACCCCGGGTAAAGTTAATAATTCCGCCATTGTCTTGGGTACTTCCCCCTGAAAATCCTTGAGGATTTTTTGACAAGCACCCTGAATATTTTTAGCTTTATTGCGATAGAATCCCGTGGAACGAATCAGGGTTTCTAACTCCTCTCGCTCGGCAAAAGCTAAGGATTTAGCATCGGGAAAACGAGCGAATAAAGCAGGAGTCACCTTATTTACCCGCTCATCAGTGCATTGTGCCGAGAGAATAACTGCCACCAATAACTGCACAGGAGTTTGATAATTTAAGCTACAGGTTGCCTCTGGATATAATTGCTTTAAGTTGCTTAAAATCTCTAGGGCGCGCAGTTGAAGCTTAGTTTTTTTTCGAGAGTCCATCACTGGAATAAATCCTGAAAAACTGCTAGGTTAGCCGTGTCGCGCACGATTAAGAAAACTCCTAATCCTAAGAGTAAAACTAGACCTGTTTGCATGATGTTATCTTGCAGTTTAGTTGGGAGAGGTTTACCTACTAAAGCCTCGATTAATAAAAATACCAACTGACCACCATCAAGAGCAGGTAAAGGCAGAATATTAATCACCGCTAAGTTAATACTAATTAGGGCGGCAAATTGAAAAAGATTACCCGCATCATTACGAGCGATTGCTGCTCCATATTCGACAATTTTAACCGGTCCTGCTACCTGTTGAACACTGTCTTTAAAGTTACTAACTAACTGCCCAAAACCTTGCACGGTTAATAGGGTTAATCGTTGAAATTCACCCGCACCCAAGCTAAAAGCTTGACCAAAACTATCGGCTTTCAGGCGAGTTTCTTCACCGTTAGGAGCCAATCTCACCCCAATTTTACCCTGACCATCACTTCCCAATTCCGGAGTAACAATTAAATCGAGAGTTTCTGTGGGGCGTTTGATGGTTAATTTTAGGGGTTGATCGGGGGAAGATTGAATAATGTCACGGAAGTCAATAATGGCATTCTGAGAAGCACCAAGGGGCTGATCATTGATAGCAAGTACGATATCCCCTGCTTGTATTCCCGCTTGTTTAGCGACGGAATTTTCCGAGGTGAAAACCTCTGGAATAATTACCCCTTCTTGATAGTTAATTTGGGGAAAACCCACCGTAGCGACTTGGGTAACAAGCAAAAAATAGGCAAAAATTAAATTAGCAATTACCCCGGCACTAATGACGATAGCTCGATCGAAAACAGGACGATTGCGTAATAAATCAGGATCGTTATTGGGAATTTGACTATCGGGATCGTCATCGGGAAAACCAACGTAACCCCCTAAAGGAATGGCGCGGAGGGCGTATTCTGTTTCTTTACCTTGATATTTAGCTAAAGCTGGACCAAAACCGATGGAAAAGCGACTAACATGGATAGATTGCCAACGAGCAGCGGCAAAATGACCTAATTCGTGAACGACAATTAATAGGGCAAGTACACCGATCGCTATTAAAACTGACATGATGATCAAAATATAATGACTTAGCTTTTGTTTATTGTAAGCGATCCTCCCAAGCAGATTGCAAAAAATCTCTAGTTATCGCTAATTTTTCGATCATTTATGCTAAAAGTGATCTTAACCGCCTAATTTGACCCGACGGAGAGCGATCGATGCCTTTGAGTGAGCGCGCCCAGCAATTAATCCCAAAAGCGAAAATCATCAGTTTCGCTAATTGGCCCTATCAGCAAGCAGCGATCGCTGTTTGGCAACAAGCGGATGATCAAACTCGCTATCTCGATGATAGTGATTTAGATACTATCGTCAATTTAGAGCCTGATTTACTGGTTTCTAGTCAGCAAGCTCGAAAACTGCGGGATAATGCTAATAGCATCGTCGATAACGCTCGTCAGACTGTATTAAACCAATTTCCCACCATTTTTCAACCCGGAGGCGATCTTCATCCACCCCACCGTGCCGAAGCTTGTTGGCGTGATTTCTGGAACTTTTTACGTTGTATTACCTACGGTGTCGCCGGACAGCAGATTCCCTACACCAGCGCCGAGGGATTGGAAAATATGCGTCTTCTTTACCAAGAATTGCAAGTACCATTAGGGGCGATGATTTCGGGGTTAGAAGCCTTAAAACAATACAGTTTAGATTATTTTAGCGACTCAGAAAAAACCGCAATTACTCCCTATTTTGATCACTTAATTGCGGTTATGAAAAAGTTTTAAAACCGAGGCATTTAATCCGTGTTAAAATAGTGAGGCCAACAGTTAAAAATGCCGCTCACCGAGGTTAAAACTCCGTTGAACCCATGAAATCATCGGCGCGGGTAGGCCTCTTCGGGCCACCAAAAACCTCGATCGAGTGCCTGGCGGGTCGAGGTACTTTATAAAATGAGGGAGATTCTATGGATGCCAAAGCGAAATTACTAGAATTGATAGCTGGTAGAAATCGCGGACTCCTGGCCACGGAAAGCGACCGCGTGCGGATTTTAGCGGCGATCGAACAATTGGAGGACCACAATCCCCATCCTCATCCCCTCGAAGTTAAACAACTATTAGGGGGCAATTGGCGTTTACTATTCACCAGCAGCCGCGACATTCTGGGACTAGATCGCCTACCTTTTTTTCAATTGGGGCAAATTTATCAATATCTTGACCTGAACAAGGCCAAACTCTACAATATTGCTGAAATTACGGGCGTACCTTGGTTAGAAGGAGCAGTGATCGTCGCCGCTACCTTTGAACCCACCTCCGAGCGTCGGGTTATGGTCAAATTTGAGCGCTCGATCCTCGGTCTGCAACGTTTTCTCAATTATCATTCTCCCCAAGAATTTATCGAAGCGATCGAAAGTGGCAAAAAATTTCCTCCCCTCGATTTTTCCTTCAATAATCGTGAACAAAAAGGTTGGCTCGATATCACCTATCTCGATGAAGATCTCCGCATCGGCCGCGGCAGCGAGGGCAGCGTCTTTATTCTGGCTAAGGAAAAAACCTAACTTAAGTAGGTAGGCGTTAAAAGTTGTCAGCTCCCCCCTTATCAAGGGGGGATTAAGGGGGGATCGGCACCCCCCTTATCAAGGGGGGATTAAGGGGGGATCGAACCTAAAATCCATTTTTAATTTAATTATAACCAGCTACTTATTACCATAAGACTAAATACTAGGCAATAGGTAATCAGTTTTTAATAACCAGATTTAGGATTAAAATCAAATTATTGTACTATCATTACTCCCAAGTATGTTACCAAAATGTCTAACGAAACCGTTACTTATAGTCTTGAATCTGTACTCAAGGAAATCAAAGACAGCATCAAGGAGGTTAACCAAAAAATCGATACCCTACAAAGAGATGTCACCCAAAAAATCGACACCTTGCAACAGGATGTTAACCAGAAATTTGACAGCCTACAGAAGGAAGTTAACCAAAAAATCGACACCTTGCAACAAGATGTTAACCAGAAATTTGACAGCCTACAGAAGGATTTTAACCAGAAATTTGATAAGATCGACGAACGGCTAACTAAGCTAGAGTTAGGACAAGTAAAACTAACTGAGAAAGTCGATGGGATGGATAGAAGACTAGAAAAGGTGGAAGGAACCCAAAAAAATCAAGTTTGGACGTTAATTATTCTTTTAGGAGGAGCGATCGGAACGGCAGCGTGGCGCTCTTTCTTTTCTGGTAATCCTTAGAAATATTACTATAATTTCTCACTTTAGGGTAGTTATGAGGGGAAATTAGCAGATGTAAAACTCAGGTTAAAAATAAGGGATGTCTAACCCATTTACAACTAAAGGAAACTTAACCACCCCCAGAAAGAAAGCAACGATTAAGGGATATTTTCGGGTTTATAATTGCCGAATTGCCTGATCACAATATTGAACATATCCTGCTAACCCCAATGCTTGAAATAATTTCCGCGCTTGAAGAATTGCTTCTTTCGCTTCCGATATACGTTTGAGTTTATAGTAGGTAAGTCCCAGATTCAACAGAGTCTTTGGTTCTCCTATGATATACTCCATTTCCTGAAAGATTTCTAAGGACTTTTGATAAAACTCGATCGCTTTTTGGTATTCTCCTAGGGAATCGTAAACATTCCCCAAACCTAGATAGGAATAAGCTTCTCCTGTTATATCAGAGATTTCCCGTTTGATCGCTAAAGACTGTTGATGAAACTCGATCGCTTTTTGGTATTCTCCTAGGTAATTGTAAATATTGCCCAAATTATTGTAACAATACGCTACTCCCCTTATATCATCAATTTCCTGAAAGATTGCTAAGGACTGTTGATAAAACTCGATCGCTTTTTGGTATTCTCCTAGGGAATGATAAGCATTGCCTAAATTATTGTAAGAATCTGCTTCTCTCCAGCGATCTCCGCTTTTCTGAAAGATTGCTAAGGACTGTTGATAAAACTCGATCGCTTTTTGGTATTCTCCTAGAAAATAGTAAATACCTGCTAATGAGTCGAGACTCGCAACTAAATCAAGTTCTAGATTTAACTCTTTTTGTAAATCGATCGCCTTTTGATAATACTCGATCGCAAGCTGTTGTTCCTGACGATAATCTGACAATGGCAGATTTAATAAACGAAGGTTATAAATCTTAGCTAAACTGGCATATAAACTCGCTAGTCTTGGCTCTTTTTTGCCTTTATTTACCTCGATTTGCTCGATTAGTTCTAACAAGTCTTCCTTAGAGATTAAAGGAATATCTTTATCTATAGTAATTTCGTCAAAAGATTGTAAAATTGGTAAAAATTCCTGACAAGGTAAAAAGTTACTTGGAGGAGAAATAAAGCGAAAAACTCCTTTTCTCCAACTCCAAAAATCGGGGGACTTTTTGCGTAAATTTACCTCCACTGTGCTTGTTACCCAAAGAACGATAGAATAGGGAAATTCTCGCAGTCCTTCCCTTGTCCATTGCAGATAACCAAAAAATTTATCTAGTTCCGATTTTTCCCGTTGCCATTCGATCGAGTGTAATTTTTCCACTCCTGTGGTTGTGATCACGGCATTTTTGCTTTGTAATAACTCTGGTTTTCTGGAGACTAAACTAGCAATTGCTGCTCTTAAATTCGGTTCTTTTTGATCTAAATCAATCCGATAACAAGGGATTACTGGTTCTAATTCTTTGCTATAGCGATCAATGATTTCTTCTCGCAATTTTTCCTGATCACACACACAAATTAATATATTTAATCTCTCTTGATTTGCCTCTAGAGACACGATTAAACCTTCGTATTCTCTTTCATTTTGGTCGGTAATTGAAGATGTTTCATTATTCATAATAAGTGGATAGCTGTTAAAAACTGTCAGATACCCCCATTAGGTAGGGTTGATTCATGAATCAACCCTACGGATCAAGGAGTGATCCGCACCCCCCTTATCAAGGGTAGGGTTGATTCATTTAAATTAAGTATAGCTGATTTTGAGTCAATAAATTTGATCGAGGATTCTCAAGTTTATCTTTTTCTAATCAGAAGAGTTAGTCATAATAACTAATCTTTAATCTTCTGCCAATATTTATTATGAATAGA
>NZ_JADBUZ010000051.1:0-5833 GCF_020245305.1 Microcystis sp. M20BS1
AGAGCAAGTTTCTTTGTTCTATGTTAAGATGTTGGTGGCTCATTTTGGGTCTGATTTGTTTTTGTTAATGATCAGACAGTACCTGATGAGCCTTTCTTTGTCAACTCTTGAGGTTGATGCGTTTCATTTTTGAATTGGCGTAGTGACAGTCATAGAACTACATTTTTTTTGCTATGATAACCTTCTGATCTTCAATTACATTGCGCGTCGAGTTTACTAGACGTATTTCAGCGTGAAAACCACAACTTTCTAAGCGTTCAGTTATATCCAATCCGTAATTTCTGAAGGCAAGAACTCTTCCCTGTCCACGGATCTGATCGCCATGATACTCAGGTTCAAGTTTATGTATGATAGTCCCATCAGGCTGCAAGAAACATCTTTCAACTGTCTTCGGGTTATCCGATAAAGGCACGGTAAAGATAAAGTATCCATCTTTTTTTAAGACTCTGTAAATTTCAGAAAAACCCTTGTTATCATCAGGAACATGCTCGAAAACTTCGGTGGAAGTCACTAAATCAAAAGATTCGTCGTTGAGAAGAAGATTTTGAACGTCTTGACAGACAACAGAGTTCTTCATCAACCCTAGAGGTACATCATCAAAGTATTCAGAAAAGTATAAATTCTTAAATTTACCTTTTAAGAATTTATAGAAAGCTCCGCGAGAAGACAACTCATAAACAGAGGTACTGGTTGAAAAATTTAGAGATTCAATTGTCAAACCAACTGCTCTATGAATTTTAGTAGATCTACAGTTTAAACAACGAGTACCAAAATATCCTGGATGTATCCGAACCACCACAGAACCGCACAAATTACAAATCCCAATAGTCATAGATGTTTTCCTCGTCATTCAGTAGTAGAGAGTATAACGTTTTCGATAGATTTAGCTATATTATTCCAGTCGAGACTTGTATGTTTCCTTTTAAGATTTAAGGAAATAGACTCATAAAGCTCTTTATTGTCAATTAGAGCCAAAATACCCTCTTTAATCGATTCAGAATCGGAATTTACGAAAATTGCTTCAGCATCTGGAACTAGCTGATCTTTAAGTCCACCCACTTTTGTACAAACCATGGGAATACAAGCAGAAACACCTATAGAGACTACCCCTGACTGGGTTGCAATAGTATAGGGAAGAACTAAAATATCAGCTTCATTGAAAAACTTAGAGATTTCATTTTCTGGGACATAATTATCTATAAAAACAATTTTACTACTAGAGTAAATATTTCTATCAATATCTAGGGGATAGAAATGCTTTCCAACTATAACTAATTTATTATATTTTTCTGTTGCAATCTTCAAACAGGCGTGGATTAAATTCTCAACTCCTTTGGAACGGGTTATCTGGCCAAAAAAGAGAATGTTAGGCAATGGATTATGATTCCTGGATACTTGCCTTAGACCTTCTGGTATTATTAAGCCGAGAGGAATAACATGACAATCATCTTTTCTCCCATATCTTTTTTGAAATTCGTTTTTTACATATTCCGACAAAAAAATTAATTCATCCGAAGAGTAAATAGATTTCTCTTTAAGATAATCTACAATTTTGCCTTTGAAATTGTTCTGATTTTTATCCCCTATACATCCGTCATGTATGGTAGTTATTACCTTTTTATTAAACAGCTTAAAAATGAATACAAAAAAAATATTCCAGTAATGAAAATAAGGAAGATAAATAGAACTATATTTGTTAACTGTCAAATCACAGAACAAGCTGATCATATATAGAGGTAATAAAGTAAAAGAATAGATAAAGAACTCATATACATTTCTATGAGCAATCCATTTATAATTGTGGCGTGGAGTTTTTACCAAAGAGCCAAAAGGGACGATAACGGTTTTTTCAATCGAAAGACGATCAATAACTTCTTGTGCATATATTACCGTACCACCTCGGACTCCAAGAGACAATATCAAAACAGGTTTCATGCTAAACTCCCTTCACTAAATTAACTACCAAGATAAGCGCATCTTAACAATCCTTGAAAAAATGAACTTTATGTGGGTTGCTTACCCACGGTTCAGGCATATTTGAGTAGAATTTGCCATCTCAATCGCTTATCAAGCAAAAATCGGCCAAATGGGTCGAGTTCGTAACTATTCTAACTGACTGGGATCACTTGAAATTCCCAAGCGAATCACAAGATCGGTCAATTGTCAATAGCGTTTGAGATGCTCTCAGCCCGAATTAATCACTGAACCACCTAGTCAAATCTTAATCAATCTCTTTTATGACGATATCGGTAATAAGTTGACAACAGTGGCTCACTGAGTAGTGGCTTGACAATTTGCTTTATACCGTTTACTAGAAGTACAAATACAAAAATCAAAAAGTTTTTTGCCAAGGATATATTGTCTTTTCTAACTTGAAAACTTTCCTTGGCTTTAATCCATATACTCATAATGCCTTCCTCCGATAAACCACCTAACCTCATAGAGGTCAAGAAATCATCTATTATCAAAAATTTAACTTTACGAGAATGAAAGGCTCTATAAATAAAATCGTAATCTCCTGCTATTTTATATTTAGTGTTAAATGCACCAATTGTTTTATATACATCACAAGATACAAAAGTAGCTGGATGATGCAGAGGCATTCTCCACTCTATTTTTTCTTCTAACGACTTATGTGATGTGTAAAGTCTAATCTTGATATTTCCCTGGCTATCAGTGCGAAAAATTGACCCACTTATAATAACGAATCTCAGTTTCTGAGGATTGACATATTGATCGGTTACTTTCGATACTGTACCATCATTGTATATATCATCACTATTAATTAATCCAATTAGCTCTCCTGTTGCCAATTGGATTCCTTTGTTCATCGCATAGTATAAACCACCATCAGGCTCACTCACCCAATAATCAATCTTATCTTCATACTTACGAATAATATCAACTGTACCATCCGTAGAACCGCCATCTATAATAACATACTCAACATTATCATAATTTTGATTGATTACACTCTGAATTGTCTGCTCTAAATACTTCTCACCGTTGAAGACTACAGTAATAATAGTAACTAAAGGAAGAGGTAAATTGCCAGACAAATCGCTCTCTTCATCATAAGACTTTTTGAAATATCCCTTAGTTCTCAATCCACCTTCTCCTCTTCGTTCTGGATTTGGTGGTAAAAACAAAACAGATTGTACTTTTGAGGAGGGATCGTTAATTATGACTGGTTTCTCCCGCATCACTAGGCGAGTAGTAGAAAAATTGGGGTCTAGAGCGATCGCGTTTTTGTTTTGATTGACTGGGGGAAGCGTCATAATTGTGATTTAGCAGTAGGTTTCAGGCATTGTAACTCGCTTCAAAACCTCTGTCAAGGGTAGTAAAGAGAGGTGATTGACAAACTCATCAATAAACTCGTCAATTGAATTGGCAGCCAGTTCCACAGCCATTACTTCTTCTAATTGTTCTACGCTTGACTCTTCTAAGGAAGATTGAATCTCTAGAGGGACAGATTCAATCTTGATTTGCAGTGATCGATCTTACCATCCCTAGAACCACCATCTATAACAATACAATCAACATTATCATAGGTTTGATTAATCACAATCTGAATCGTTTGCTCTAAATAATTCTCACTGTTGAAAACTACGGTAATGATAGTAACTCAAGGAAGCGGTGAATTGTCAGACAAACCACTAGCTTCATCGTAAGACTGTTTGATTTGAAATATCCCTTTGTTCTTAATCCCCCTTCTCCCTTGCCTTCTGGATTTACTGGAGATAATATTGGATATTGTGGGCGAACACCGGAGTGACTTTCTATTTATAGGAGTCCTTGAATGAGTTTATGAATTGTGAAAAAGTTATGATTAGGATTAATTATTTTCATGGTTTTCTAGGGCGAGTAGTTTTCAAGCAATCATCCAGAAAGAACCGGGTAATCGATCTTCATTATAAGCATTGATATTCTCAAGAAACACAGAATTCTTATAATGAGATACCATAGATAAGGATGCCAAAATTTTAAACTTTTTGTTAAATTGTAAAAAAGTTTCTAAAAAGTATTGCTCGTTCCAGTATCGTGATTCTCTCAGATTCCATTCGATGGGATAATCATAGGGAAAGAATATATCGTGAATATGAACTAAGACTCCTGTGTGTAAACGGGGATAAACTTGAAGAAATTCAAACTCCACATCACTACCAGACTTAAATACATGACTGGAATCAACGAACAGAATATCATTGGTTTGCAGGGATTCAAAAACAGACAAATCTACGGCTTCTACTTTCTGGATAAGCAAACTAAATTCTAGAAAATCTTTACTAACATTAGCAAAGTCTTTTAAAAAATCTTGAGGATAAGGCTCGATCGAGATCAGTTGTGATTTTTGGGAATTTTCTATAAAATTCATTTTTAAAGCTGCGGCGATAATCTTAGTGCTACCACCTGAGCCAATTTCAATTACCCGATTAGGTTTTTTTTCTCTGACCATAGCATAGAGGACTTCCGCATCGCCACTAATGAGAGCAGAAGTATCTTCGGAATAACCAAATGCTGAAAAAATTTCTTTATTGTTAAATTCTAACGCATATTTTTCTAGTAAATACCTAACCAGTTCAGTTTGCTTGTCTAGATGCCATTCAATTGAGCTAAGAGGCCTTTCCTTGCCCGCGTATGTCATAATTTCCTGACGGTTGGGTATCGGCTGATAAAAATGGTCAGTAATTAGGGTGTAGCCAATATTTCTTAAGAGGGGATTGAATATTTTTTTGGCTAGGGCAAATTTAATATTTTTTCTACCCTGCTCGGTTGGCATACGGTTAAGTAATTTTTTCAACATTGTCAACCTTTACACTACTAATATTTACCGTCATGTTTTGTCGTCAAAGCCAACTGGGAACTGGCATCCTTGATCAAACTATTACTAGCTGGTTGTTTCCTATTAAATCTTGACAAAATACTGCTACGGCAGCGTGTCACCGAATAATAGGCAATTTAATTAACCGACCAGTTCAAGACCCAATTCAATAGGTATATTGGGTACACCCTACCCGATGATCAACTTTTTGTCAAGGTAATTAGTCAGTACACAGCAATTCCAAATTCAGAATCTAGCAAATAATACGGAATATAAAACGCTTTTGCCCGGCACATCCCAATCCAACATCAAGAAGAATTAACGAGAGCCCTAGGGATGGCATCATCGAGCATAAAGTCTAGAAGGTGTTGCCAGCCTTCAAACAACAGATACTTGGTCAGACAAATAACATCTTGAAAAAAGCCCCAGCGAGTCCCTCGTTGAAGCCGAGCCCGTTGATAGCGTTCATCAGTACTGAGTCCCATGTAGGGTGACGAGTAAGTTGCCATCCAAGGCGGCAAATAGCCTCAAATAGCCTTGGTCTCCCAGACCTTGATAAATCCATTTGAACAGGGGAAAAAGATGCTTTGCGGCTATTCCATCAAGGATGTTCCGCATCTGCTCTACTGTCGGGATATTGACCAAACCAAACAGACTTTCTGTCGGTCAAGAAACTGGTCAAACTAATCTATTGAAAGATTAAATAATACCTTTAGACAAAGGATTTCGGCTCTCCCAGGTTTGGTGGGTAAAATGTATTCTAAGATACATTCCTCCTAGCGAGGGGGTGGAACGAACCACAAAGACACAAAGGACACAAAGATCGATCATTATGTGAGTTAAACTTATCACACAGAACCTAGAAGAGCCGGATTTCTCGGCTGGTGAGAGAGAGTCTATCTTTCTCTAAAAAAATGGAGAATCACCTTGGGGAACCCTTTGGTATTTTATCCATGACTACAATGCACAGCAAAGCAAAGGATTAAGCCGCCATCACTACTACCGAATCAC
>NZ_JADBUZ010000052.1:0-4835 GCF_020245305.1 Microcystis sp. M20BS1
ATTGGCTAATATTAAGTAGCTGGTTATAATTAAATTAAAAATGGATTTTAGGTTCGATCCCCCCTGCCCCCCTTGATAAGGGGGGTGCCGATCCCCCCTTAGTCCCCCCTTTAATCCCCCCTTAATAAGGGGGGCATCTGATAATTTTTAACGCCTACCTACTTACTATCACTTATTGACTAAAAATGAAGATTTTACTGCTAACAGTTGACAATTGATGAGCGACCCCGAAGAGAGGCAATTAAGCTCACTGGTGTGTCGGAAGATTAGAGATTGTGCCAAAATGGAGAAAGTGACCCAAGGATTACAGGTAAATTGTTAAAAAAAGGATCGAGTAACCGTGACTGATACGAACTTAGATATACTATCCCTGACGGATCCAGCGATCGCAGGGATTTTGCAAAAAGAACTGCAACGTCAAAGAAATCACCTAGAATTAATCGCTAGTGAAAACTTTACCTCGGCTGCCGTCATGGCCGCCCAGGGTTCAGTTTTAACCAACAAATACGCCGAAGGACTGCCCAAAAAACGCTACTATGGCGGTTGCGAATACATTGACGAAGCGGAACAATTAGCGATCGATCGGGTTAAACGACTATTTGGGGCAAATCACGCTAACGTACAACCCCACTCTGGTGCCCAAGCTAATTTCGCCGTTTTCCTGACCCTCTTGCAGCCCGGCGATACGATTATGGGCATGGATCTCTCCCACGGTGGTCATCTTACCCACGGTTCCCCCGTTAACGTTTCCGGGAAATGGTTCCGAGTCGTACAGTACGGAGTAAGTCCCGAAACCGAACTCCTCGACTACGATCTCATCCTTGACATCGCCCGCAAGGAAAAACCAAAACTAATTATCTGCGGTTATTCTGCCTATTCGCGCCGGATTGATTTCGAGAAATTCCGCGCCATCGCTGACGAAGTGGGGGCCTACCTGATGGCAGATATCGCCCATATTGCCGGTTTAGTGGCCACTGGTCATCATCCTAACCCCCTACCCCACTGTGATGTGGTCACTACCACCACTCACAAAACCCTGCGCGGTCCTAGGGGGGGGTTAATTATGACCAAAGACGAGGAATTAGGCAAAAAATTCGATAAATCCGTCTTCCCCGGTACCCAAGGCGGACCCCTAGAACACGTGATCGCGGCGAAAGCGGTGGCTTTTGGGGAAGCGCTGAAACCAGAGTTTAAAATCTATTCGGGCCAAGTAATCGCTAATGCCCAAGCTTTGGCCGGTCAGTTGAAGGCTAGAGGGATTAAAATTGTCACTGATGGTACGGATAATCACTTGATGTTACTCGATTTAAGATCCGTGGGCATGACTGGGAAAGAGGCCGATCGCTTGGTGAGTACCATTAATATTACCGCTAATAAAAACACTGTTCCCTTCGATCCGGAGTCTCCCTTTGTCACCAGTGGTCTGCGCTTGGGTTCCCCGGCTATGACCACCAGAGGACTAGGAGAAACGGAATTTATCGAGATTGGCAACATTATCGCCGATATTCTCCTTAATCCAGGTGATGAAGCCCTGAGAACTGCTTGCCGTCAACGGGTAGCCAAACTCTGTGAAAGCTTCCCCCTCTATCCCCATCTCCATATTTCCGTCCCCGCCTTGGCCTAAAAAGAGAGATAATAAAAGTTCATAATTGGCGATTGCCTGTCAGTGGCCAATTGTGAATTAAATCGCCCCCCAATTCCCATGTCCGGAGATTTATACTATCTAATTGCTTTTCTGATCGCCCATACCGTGGTACTTTGGAGTACCCCCCTCGTCAGAACCGTCGGACTGAAAAGCGGTTACGTCGATAAACCCAACGAAAGGAAGGTCCATGAAAAGCCTATGGTTCGACTGGGGGGGGTTTCGATTTTTGTCGGCGCTTTAACTGCCCTCCTGATCGTTTGGTGGTTGGGAGGGTTTGCTGGTTTAAACAGCGATCGAGAATGGGAAGTGTGGGGCGTAACCCTAGGCGGTTTGGGCTTTTTTCTCATCGGTCTAGCGGATGATCTTTTTAATCTTTCGCCCCTCAATCGTCTGGTAATGCAGTTTAGCGTCGCTTTTCTAGCTTGGCAAGCTGGCGTTAGGATCGATTTCCTCTCTATTCCCTTCGGCGATTTATTACAAATTCATTGGCTAAGTTTACCGATTACTCTCCTCTGGTTAGTGGGGATGGCTAACGCGATTAATTGGATTGACGGTTTAGATGGATTAGCGGCGGGGGTTTCGGGTATATCTGCCGTGGTGATTTTGATTGTAACTTTGGTGATGGGACAACCGGCCGCCGCTATTATCGCCGCCGCTTTAGCGGGTGGGGCCTTGGGTTTTCTGCGTTACAATTTTAACCCCGCCCAAATTTTTATGGGGGATGGTGGGGCCTATTTTATGGGTTTTACCCTGGCGGGTGTGGCGGTGATTGGATTGGCTAAAACCACTGCTGTGACTACTGTTGCCGTTACCGCCGTCCTATTGCCCTATCTCATCCTCGCGGTTCCTCTCCTCGATATGTCCACGGTGATTATTTCCCGTCTCAAACGCGGAAAATCCCCTTTTGTGGCTGATAAACGTCATTTACACCATCGTTTACTGAAAGCGGGTATCTCTCACCGTCTGACAGTATTATTTATCTACGCTCTAACTCTCTGGGTGGGCAGTTTAGCCCTCGGTTTCTCCAATGTTCCCAGTGGTTGGGGTTTTGCCTTTGGTGCAACTCTCCTCCTCGGTTACGTCGGTTGGCAAGTCTGGCGCAATCGTGGCAGTGAACCGTAAGCCGTCTTAAACTAGAAAAAAGATTAATAATTAAGATAGCGGCAGGATGACTCTGGGAGTTTAGCAAATGTCTAACGAAACCGTAACTTATTCCCTTGAAACGGTTCTTAAGGAAATCAAAGACAGCATCAAGGAAGTCAACCACAAAGCTGATAGAATCGAGCAACGTCTGACAAAATTAGAAATCGGACAGGCAGAACTTAAAGGAGAAATTAAAGCTTTAGATGAGCGACTAAGCACAAAAATTGACGGATTGACCGCTAGAGTTGCCTATCAAGAGTTTACTAATCGAGGCATTTTGATCGCCCTTGTTGTTGCTATTTTAGGAGGAGCAGCTAAACTTTTTGGGTTTATTGGCAACCCCTAGAAGTTGCCCTTAGCATCATAAATTTTTCCTATCTTATTTTTTCAGCAAGCCCTAATTAAAGTTATCAAAAGTAGGAGTTTAGCACAATGTCTAACGAAACCGTAACTTATTCCCTTGAAACTGTCCTGACAAGGATTGAGGGAAAAATCGACTCTTTACAAAGAGATGTTAATGAGCGTCTCACTAAGCTAGAGATAGGACAATCAGAAATAAGAGGGGATATTAAGGCCCTAGATTCTAAAGTTATGGAAATAGAAAAGCGTATTGACGACCTGAATGCACGGGTGAATATTACCACTAATGGGTTTCTTGGCATTGTCGGAATTTTGGTGACAGGAATACTAGGTATTCTGGGAAAAGTCGTCTTTTTCCCTAATCCCTAAAAGTTGTCTTTAGTCTTTGTTTACTCTACAATTTTCAAGGATACAGAGAAAAATGATCTGCAAAAATCCCTCTTTCCGTTCTCCTCTCTGCGACTGTAGCGCCTCTGCTTCAAACAAAAAATATAAAACTCAAGCCCTAATTACAGTAATTCTATATTGATTTTCTGTCACCACAACTTCAGTGGATAATCTTTCTTCCATAGGTAAAGCATTTTTCCTCCTATCAAAGATAAATAACCAACCAAAATCTAAACCCAAACGCCCTAAATAAGATTCTAATTGTTCAATTCCGTCAGCTTGCGGATTGCGTTTTTTATCCCGCCATACTTTTAATTCAATCCCTAAAGTTACATCTTTATACTGCAAACATAAATCCATTCTATCACTACCAATTGCATATTCCCTTTCTAAAACTCCTCCACCATTAACCACACGATGTAAAAAAGCCATTAATACTATATGCGGAGCAATTTCATGGTAAGCAGCACTACTTAATAATGGTTCTCCATGCTGTCGCCAAAACCTGAGAAATGCTGTTAATAAAGCATCTATATTTAATTCACCTTTTGCTGTCAACCAACTAGGACTAATTAAAGGTAAACTGTCCTGAGTTCCTTGTACTAAAACGCGGGGAATTACTTCACGATAAATGGGGTTAGAAATAACTAATCCCCCCATCGGATCACGTCGTAATAATCCTAAATCTATTAAATATTGGCGATCATCTGCTAGGGTATCGGGTAATGTTTGCCCTGCTAAAATTGGTTCAATAATGTTTTTAACTCGTTTTTCTCTGAGTCTTTCCGCTAAACTATCTAAATGAGTATCCTGACGATTAATTAATATTTCTTTGGCTGTTAAAATATGTTTTTTAGTAATAGTAATACTTCTATCTTTTACCATTTTTTCTACAATTTCTTTAGCTAAAGCATTGACTAGCCAAGGTTGTCCTTGGGTTAAATCAAACGCTGTTTCTATTGCTTCTGGTGTAAAAAGTTGTCCAGTTGCTGCTGTATGTTGTTGATATAATTCTCCCACTTCTGCAAGATTAAAATTTCGCATAGTCAGAGAAGCAACTTTGATATTAAAAGGACTAGATGTATTTAATCTATCACTACCACCAGATGCTACTTTATAATCTCTCACATCTCGTAAACCAATTAATCCTACTGAGGTCGGAAAATTTTCAGGACGGTTAGGAAAACCATCTCTTAACTGTCGTAAAACTGATATTAATGTTTGGTCTTGTAAAGAGTCAATTTCATCTATAAATAATACTATGGGACGATTGATAGCTTTTGCCCAAGCTGTTAAAAAA
>NZ_JADBUZ010000053.1:0-10506 GCF_020245305.1 Microcystis sp. M20BS1
GGCGATATCCCTGGAGATATTGGACAATGTCTCAATGATGCTTCAGTTATTTCGGTTTTAGAAGAGATGTTAAAAGCCGCACTTATAGTAAATTCTTTTGAGGAGTGTAGGAAGTCTTTTAGTATCATCATAAATAAGTAGTGTGGGTAATCTGACTGACGGACACAAGTGGGTCAAAACCTGACAAGACAAGGGTTGCCAAAAAGAAAAATATCTGGGTAGATAGGGAAAAAGCAAGAATCCCTACAAGATGAAAACCGAGAACAGAATCTTCTCCCAAGTTTATTCCTATCTAGAACAAGGAAGCCGATTTGTGGATAAAAGACATTTAACCGTCCTCCGTTGGATGGTGACAGCCCTACTCAGTAGTCAAAGTCTCAATCAAGCCAGATGGGAACCCTTTGTACAAAGCAGAGCCGAACAAGCCAATAGTTATCAGAGACGGTGGAATCGCTTTTGCCAGAATGGAAGAGTAGCGGTGGAAAAGATATACATCCCCTTAATATTGAAAGCCATCGAGACTTGGAAGGAGAAGGGGGAAAGACTGTATCTAGCAATAGATACCACTCTGTTGTGGAATCAATACTGCTTTGTCTATCTAGCGGTGGTCTGCGGGGGGAGAGCCGTCCCCTTGATGTGGATGGGATGAGAACATGGTAGTGCCAGCCTAGCTTTTGAGAAATACGAACCCTTGTTGGACAGAGCCAAAGGCTATCTTCAGGGCTTTGAGAATGTCATGCTGTTAGCCGACCGAGGCTTTGCCAATCAGCAATTAATTCAATGGCTCAGGAAAAATACTTGGCATTGGTGTCTTCGCTTACCTTGCGATACCCTCATTTACGGTGTTCGCCGTCGGGGTTTTGGCTATGAGGTCAGAGAACTCTATCCTCCCAAACGGCAAGCCTGCTTTTATCGCAACGTTCAAGTCTGGCAGGAGGCTAGAATCACTGCTCATCTTGCTTTAGCCTCCGTTCCAGGGGTTAAGGATAATTGGGCAATTCTGAGCCATGAACCTCCTACCCTTGACACCTTCTGGCAGTATGGTCTTCGTTTTCCCATTGAACATCTCTTTCTCGACAGTAAATCGGGCGTTTTTGACTGGGAACATTCTCGTGTTCGCTCTGCTGCTTGTTGAGAACGTCTCTATCTCATTGTTGCCATTTCTATTCTCTTTGCTACTTTAACTGGCATGGCGGTTCAACAATCTGGCTCTCGCCGTCAGGTTGATGCTCATTTTCGGCGTGGTTTGAGTTATTTGAAAATTGGTTTACGTTGGCTGGCGGGAGTTGTTCATAAGGCGCGTCCCTTCTTGCGACTTGACCACTTATTTTCTGTTGACCCTTTTCCCTGTTTTGCTTCTCGCAAAGCTCGTCAGGATTATTATGGCAAAATTACCTTTTCTTTTATTCAGGAGTTTGAGGCTTTCACATAACAGTACTTGTCTTTGTATTGAAAAATGTGTCCGTCAGTCAGCTATATTTGTGTTGTAGCAAGGTTTAATACGTTTCTGCCATGGATACCTACTCCCCCGCCTTACGCTCTGCTGTTGCTGATGTTCTCCAATCCCTAGAGGATTTTGCCGCTGATCCTCTCTTTGCGGAAAAGTTTAAGCTAGTTTTTGGCACGGAGATTACGCCACGACGGTTCCGTGCGTTAACGTCCCCCGGAAATCTGCCGGAAGTTGAAATCCTAGCGGATGGGATTTTAGACGGCGCGGTAGGGGCTTTTTCAGCCCAGACAGGCAATATCTATCTGTCGGAGTCGGTGGTTAATGGGGATGCGGGGCGCTTGCGGGCGGTGTTGTTGGAGGAGATTGGGCATTATTTGGATTTGGTGGTTAACGCTCAGGATACAACCGGGGATGAGGGTGAGTTGTTTTCGGCGCTGGTGCGGGGTGTTGAGATTGGCAGTGGGGAATTGCGTCGCCTACAGACAGAGGATGATTGGGCGGTCATTACCATTGATGAGCAGTTGGTCGCAGTAGAGCAGGCGACAACTAATCTGGGTTTAAGGCAAGGATATGGCTATCGAGATGATTCCGTCACGACATCAGACTCCGGCGATATCTGGATTTTTTCGACCACCGGTCAGGGAAATAGTAATCATTACGTCCAAGTGTCCTCTACCGCAACGAACGTTGATCTGGTACTAGACCTTTATAATCACTCTACCGGCCAGCTTTTAGTTCGCGCAGACGATTATGGCTCAAATTATAATTTAGAGGGCATTTCCCTTGCAGATCTTCCTGCTGGAACCTATTCTGCTGTTGTTTATAACTATTACGGTGCTAACATTGGTTGGCCAGGCTCGGCTGGCTACCGACTAGAGATTAATGCGCCCCAGTCGGATTTGTGGCCTGTACCGTTGGAGTTGATTATTTCCACGACGCCGGGGAACTCGACCCAAGCCACCCAGATCACCTCGACTAATACTCTCTATATCGACGGCGCTTGGCAGAATATCGGCAGTGGCAGTACGGTATCGGGCTTTTGGAGCCGTTTACTTCTGAATGGAACCCAGATTGCTTCTTGGAATAACCTTGCGTTTAGCGCTGGCGACTTTGACTACTTCACCGACTTCGCTCTTGGCCCTCTAGCACCGGGCAACTATACCCTGACCTTACAGGTTGACTCTACCAATGCGGTTTTTGAGAGTGACGAGTCGAATAACACATATTCTCGCACGTTTACAGTCACAGCACCGAGTATTCCTCAAGATGGATACGAATCCAATAACACCCTCGCGACGGCAAGAAATCTCGGAACCCTGAGCGGATTAAGCGCCCTGCAAAATCTGACCATTCACAGTTCTACAGATACCGACTTTTTCCGCTTTACCACGGCGGGAACCTCCACCGATGAACACTATATCGCCGCTTTCTTTAATGGCGCTCAGGGGATTATTGATCTTAATTTCTTTGACAGCGCCGGTAACTTTCTGTTCTATGCTCTGGGAGAAGGGTCTGGCTACAACTATGTTCCCCTAGGCGGTTTACCGGCGGGGACCTACGTTGTCCAGTTGGGGAGTTATGCTGGGCAGACCAGTCCTGGTTATTTACTGGAATTTAATCTGCCAGTGGCTTTTACGACTACAGGCGATCGCCTAGAAACCAGTGGTAACTCTAATAATTTTGGGACAACGCCAACGTCCTTGGGAACCGTCGCGGGCTTTAAGCGGGAAAATGATCTTTCTATCCATACCCCCACGGATCAGGATTGGTTTTCTTTTACGATTACAGGGCAGACTAACAATAATCATTACATTGCCATTGATTTTAATAACATCCAGGGGAATTTAGATTTAGCCCTCTATGACAACCAAGGTCGTCTGATTACCTACGAGGCCAATAACACCGACGGGGAGTATATATCCCTCTGGGGACTGCCCCAAGGTACCTACCGAGTGGCGGTTTACAGTTGGCTTGGGCAAACGAATGAATATGATTTAATTATCAACGCGCCCGGAACGACTTCGGGAATTCAGAGCGATAGCTTTGAGAGCAATAACACCCGAAGTGCCGCTAAGGCCTTAAAGAATTTTGGTTGGAGTTCTGAGAGCGGTTACAAGGAGTGGAATAATCTTTCCATCCACACGGCCAGCGATGAGGATTGGTTTAGTTTTGACCTCAAGCAAACTGGCGCGGAGGGGCATTTTGTCGGCATTGCGCTGGATAATATCCAAGGGGATTTGGATATTGAGCTTTACAACAGCGCCGGTAACAAAATTGGGGAATCCAAGGGAACTCGTAATTTTGAGTCCATCAGTCTAGCGGGCCGGGGAACAGGAACCTATTTTGTACGGGTGTTAGGCTTTAACGGCGCCGTCAATCCCAATTATTCCCTAGTCGTTAATACCCCTGGGGATGATATTTTTGAAGCCAATAATACGCGGGCAGTGGCGAAGGATTTAAGCAATCTCCGCACGTCTCCCCTCAAAACCTGGCAAAATCTGTCTATTACCGCCGGTGATAATGATTGGTTTAAGTTCAATTTACCGAGTCGGGGAACGGCTAATGATTTTGTCAGCGTTACCTTCGATCACAGTTTGGGGGATGTTGACCTAGAGCTTTATAACAGTAGCGGTACCCGCATCCTCAGTTCGGCAGGAACGTCTAATAGCGAGCGCATTTCCCTGGAGGGGCAGACTAGCGGCGATTACTTTGTGCGGGTGTTGGGTTATAACAACGCCACTAACCCCAACTACGACCTGACCATTAGCGCACCTTTAGCCAACGGGGCGGATAGCTTTGAGTCGAATAATAGTTTTTCGACGGCCTATAACCTAAATAATCAAATTGCGCCCTCCCAACAGGGGCGGCAGGTGGTGACCTTGGGTACTGATCCCGAGGAGTTTCTCTCGATTCACAACGGTAGTGATGTGGATTGGTTTAAGTTCACGATCGCCGGCGCCGGTCAGCAGGGACATTATGCGGCCATTAGTTTTGACCACACCCTGGGGGATCTAGATCTACAGCTTTACAATAGCTCTAACACCCTACTCAAAACCTCGGAGGGGGTCGCCAACGCCCATTCGGTGGACTTAAAGGGATTGAGCGCCGGGACTTATTATTTGCGGGTTTATGGTCACAATGGGGAGGTCAATCCGAGCTATACCTTGACAGTGGACGCGCCCTTTGCTGGGGTAACGGCGGACTGGGGGGAAGGCTCCGATAATAACAACGCGATCAGTCGGGCGACCAACTTGGGCAAGCTTGACCGTCAGTTTAATCGGGACAATTTATCGATTACCGCCAACGACACGGACTGGTTCCGCTTCGAGATTGACGCTAAGGGCGGGGTATCTGACGCGGCGGGTATTACTTTCAACCACCAGCAGGGGGATTTGGACATTGAGCTTTACGCTTCTGATGGGACGACCCTTCTGGATTCTTCCCAGGGAGTGGGGAATACGGAGAGCATTTCCTTCAATGGTCGCAATGCGGGGGTCTATTTCCTCAAGGTCTATGGCTATAACGGGGCGACAAATTCAGAATATAGTGTGGCCATCAGCGCCCCGGTGAATGCGGCGGGGGATTGGGCGGATCGGCTGGCGGCCAATAACACGGCGGCGACGGCGCGGGATCTGAGGACGGTGCAGGGGTTCCAAACCTGGGAGCCTTTCTCGATTCACACGGCGACGGATGTGGATTGGTTCCGGTTCACGACCTTGGCGACGGCCAGCGCCACGGATTATCTACAAATTGATTTTGACCATACCCTGGGGGATTTGGAGCTTGAGCTTTACGCTGCTAATGGCACGACTCTGTTAGGCAAGTCGGAAACCACCAATAATTTCGAGCGCTTGAATTTGGTTAACACCAGTAATCAACCCCTAGGGGCGGGAACTTATCTGGTGAAGGTGACGGGTTATAACGGCGCGATTAATCCCAGTTATCAGCTTTCTGTCAATGCGCCCGATCCCAGTGTCAGTAAGGCGGATTGGGCGGAGGCGAATAACACCCGCGCGACGGCGACGGATCTTCAGGCAATTGACGGGTCTCGTCTGTTTTCGGGGCTATCCATCCATCAGGGCGGCGACGAGGATTGGTTTAAGTTTACGACCATTGGTACGGGGCTTGCGGGTCAGGAGGTGAGTATCGCCTTCGATCACCAGTTGGGGAATCTTCAGTTGCAACTCTACCGCGAAGGTCAATCCACGCCGGTGTTAACCTCTGACACCCAGGGCGATCGGGAATCGGTGTCTTTGGCGGGGTTAGCGGCGGGAACCTATACGGTGCGGGTCTATGGGGCGACCAGTTCGGTGACGAATCCGGGTTATTCCCTCTCGATCAACGCGCCCCAAACCCCAGAGGCGGATTGGCTGGATAAGCGTAGTCGGCCGAATAATACCCTAACGCTGGCCTACGATCTGCGGAATATTGACGGCAGTGTGGCCCTCAGCGGCCTCTCGATTCACACGGCGACGGATCAGGACTGGTTTAAGGTGCAGATTAAGCAACGCACCGCCGCTAATCAGTTTGTCAGTATTGACTTTGCTCACCAAGAGGGGGATCTGTGGCTCGAACTCTTTAACGCATCGGGGACTAAATTAAGGGAGTCCAATACCGATAAAAACTCGGAGCAGGTTTCCCTTGCGAACCTCGACCCCGGCGCTTACTACGTCAAAGTGTCCGGCGCCGTCAATCCCAACTACAGCCTCACGGTGCAGGGGATTCCTGACTTGGTAGCCGACGCTTTGGAAGGCGCGACCAATGGCCCGAAGGATGCTTATCAATTGAGGGATTTGGCGGTTAGCGGTGGAAAGACCTATTATGTGGGAGGCCGCTTCGCTTATGGTAGTTATACAAGAGATAACGCTAATGGAATAGCTAACGAATTAAATGAGATCAGCCTATCACGAAATGTGACCGGTGTTAATCCAGGAGGAGTCGAGACACGATATACAGCCGGTCTATTTAATGGCACTACTATTGCTCCGCGAACAAATTTAAGTAATGAAGATCGAATAGCTGAAGCAGATCGGCTAATTGGCTCTGCGAATCTTGTAAACAGTCAAACTCGACAGAGTATCTCGGGTTATGCAAATCCATGGCCTTCGCAACCATCACAAAATTTCTATCAACCATCTCGACCACAGCAAAATTATTTGACTCCTCAGCAACTAGCCCAAGTGCTACAACTGCAATCGAGTCTACAACAAGCCCAACAACAACTAAACGCAATACGGCAGCAACAGGCACAGGCACAACTACAACAACAAATTGCTTTAGGACAACAGCGACAACAACAGCAATATCAACAAGTATATCAACAGCAACAACCGGTTTATAACGGCATAGTAGGTGGAGTTGATAACATTCTCAACCTAGGAGGAGGAAACTTCGCCAATCGATTCTCTTCTGGTTTCAACAAACCGGGAGCATTGTCCTCCCCTTCCAATTACATCGCCTATATCCCCAACCTCTCCATCAACTCCGCCACCGACCAAGACTGGATTCAATTTGACCTTTCCAGCCGGGGCGAAGATGGACAATTTATCTCCCTCACCTTTGACCACAACCTAGGGGATCTGCAACTCGAACTCTTTGAAGCCTTTAACACCACCGCCAACACCACCGAAAGCCAATACCGAACCTTCCTCGTCGATCGCTCCAACGGTCAAGGCAACACCGAACTGATCGACCTTGCCGGCCTTGCTAAAGGCAATTACCTCGTGCGAGTCAGTGGCGTTAACGGCGCGACCAACCCCAACTACATCCTCACCTTCAGCGGCCCGCCCCCGCTAGACACCGCCGGGGATTGGACAGAAGCCACCACCGACAACACCCACACCAAACCCTACGACCTTAAAACCGTCGAAGGCGTAACTTCCCTCAGCGCCCTCTCCATCCACACCGCCAGCGATCGAGACTGGTTCCAATTCAAAACCACCAGCGTCGGCAAAGCCGGTCATAACCTCCGCATCGACTTCAACCACGCCCTTGGCGACCTCGATCTCGTCCTCTATAACCAAGACGGCACCACTGTGCGGGGACGATCCGAAACCACCGAAAACTACGAAGAAATCAGCCTCGATGGCCTCGCCGCCGGCACTTATAAAGTCCAAGTCCTCGGCTACCAAAACGCCACCAACCCCAACTACACCCTCACCCTCAGCGCCCCCAACGGCGCTCAAACCCCCATCCTCTCCGACTACCTCGAAACCAACAACAGCGCCGCCACCGCCACCGACCTCGATCGCATCAGTAACCTCCGTAGTATCCCTGGACTTACCATCCATTCAGGAGACAACGACTGGTTTAAATTCACCACCACCCAAACCGGCACCGCCGCCAACTTCCTCAGCGTCGAATTTGAACACGCCCAGGGCGATCTACAACTGGAACTCTATCGGGCCAGCAACCTGACCACCCCCTACACAACCGCCAACCTCTCCAGCGCCACCAATAACCGAGAAACCCTTTCCCTCGCCGGAGAAGCCGCCGGCACCTACTACGCGCGGGTCATCGGCAACAGCAACGCCACCAACAACTACCAGTTCTACATCGACGCGCCCACCAACGCCGCCAGCACCAAAAACGAATGGACGATCTTCGTCTATATGACCGGCAGTGACCTCGCTGAATCCGCCTTCAACGACATCAACGAGATGGAACTGGCCGCCGCCTCCCTGCCCAGTAACGTCAAAATCGCCGTTTTCTGGGATCAAACCGCCAACCGACCCTACGCCACCGCCAATCAATCCGCTTGGGGAACCGCCGGCTGGGCCATTCTCCAACCCGACACCGATCTCAAGCGCGTCGCCACACCCTTCACCCTACTAGGCGAGAAAAACTCCGGCGATCCCGCCACCCTGACAGAATTTATCAACCTCGCCAAATCCGCCGCCCCCGCCAATAACTACGGCCTGATCCTGTGGAACCACGGCAACGGCGAACTCGGCGGCTTTAACGTCGATAACGAAGGCACCTCCGCCAATACCGGCGCCGATCGCCTCTACAGTACCGAACTCGACACCGCCCTCCAAAACGTCAAAAACGCCGATCCCAGCTTCTCCCTCAAACTGTTGGCTTTTGATGCCTGTTTAATGGCTATGGCGGAAGTTGCCTATATGGTACGCAACCACGCCGAAATTTTTGTCGCCTCTCAGGAAGCCGCCGAAGACACCGGCTACGACTACACCACCGCCTTCGCCGCCCTGATCAATAACCCCGGCGAAGTCAAAGCCATCGATCTGGCCAATAGCCTCATCGCCAGCTACCAACAACAACACCAAGGCGACCGTCGGGGTTGGGATACCCTCTCCGCCACCAGCACATCTGCCCTCAACACCCTCGTCACCAGCATCAAAACCTTTACTGACGCCGCCGTCGCCCTCACCGGTAACGCCACCTGGGACGCGATCAAAGATGCCCGCGATTTCGCCAACAGCTTCTACCCCGCTCCCTACTATCGGGATTTAGGCCAGTTCCTCCAAGCCGTCGCCACCAGCACCAACAGCAATCTTCCCGCCAATCTCAAAACCGCCGCCAATAACGCCCTCACCGCCCTGCGTAACCTAGTGGTGGATAAAACCGCCGACCAACGCAACGTTCAGGGTCTCTCGGTCTATTTTCCCAATAGTGGGGCGATCGATGCGGGGTACCTCAGCCGCAACTCGCAATTCCTCAACGCCACCGGCTGGACAAATTTCCTCAACGCCTTTACCACCCGCGGCAGTAGCACCCGCAATCCCCTGCTACAGGATTGGGCCGAAGGCAACGACGTGGCGGCCCGGGCCTTTAACCTCAACACCTTAACTGGTAACGGCCATCGCTTTACGAACCTCAGCCTTCCCAACGCCGCCGATCAAGACTATTACCGCTTTAGCCTTTCCCAAGCCGGCGGGACTGGCAACACCCTCACGGTTTCCTTCACCCCCCAAACCGGCCAAAGCCTAGCGGTTTCCCTCTTTGACCCCGATAACCGGACCACGGCGCTGAAAACCGCCACCGCCAGCAACGGGCAAGCCAGCTTTAACCTATCGGGATTAGTGGCCAATAAAGAATATTTATTACTGGTCAACAGTCCCACGACGACCGGCCAACCCATTCCCAACTACACCCTCGCCATCAACGCCCCCGGTGCTGTCCAAAACAGCAACGATTGGGCTACTGGCAATAACACCGCCGCCAAAGCCGCCAATCTCGGCACTATCATCCAATCCAACTGGTTTACCGGCTTACAAGTCGATTCCACCACTCCCGATTGGTTTAAATTCAACCTGCCCAAGGTGAGTCAACTGGTTCCCCTATCCGTCACTGTTCACATTGCTGGCAATGCTACCGCCACCGCCCAACTGTTTGACCCCAGTAACCTCAATACCCCCCTGGCTACCCAAACTGGCGCTGGTTCCCTGCAACTCACCACCCCGACTCCAGAACCCGGTAAGGTCTATCAACTTCGAGTTAGTCAACCCTCCGGCCAACTGGCGATCGCATACTCCATCGCCATTGAACCCGTCCTAGTCGCGTTGCCGACAGGGACTACCCTAGCAATTTCTGCCACCAATGCCAGTCAAACCGAGGGCAACTCCGGCAGTAAAGCCTTCACCTTTACCGTTGCTCGCTCTGGCGCCGCCACCGGAACCCATAACGTTAACTGGGCAGTTACCGGCAGCGGCAGCAATCCTGCCAATGCCACGGATTTTGTCGGGTCCGTGTTACCGTCAGGAACCGTGAGTTTTGCGGCGGGAGAAACCAGTAAAGTAATTACTGTTAACGTTCAAGGGGATACAACAGTAGAACCGAACGAAAACTTTACCGTCACCCTCTCCAATGCCACCAACGGCGCTACCATTACCACCGCTACTGCTATTGGCACTATCCAAAATGATGATACCAGTGTCACCCCAATTGAAGCCTTTGGTAACACCAAATTAGTCCAAGACGCGACTAATAAACTCTATGCTCAAATTGGCAATAATAACCCCATCGCCATCAAAAATGGTGCCACTCATATTGCCACAAATACCTACCCTGGTTGGCAAATCTTAGCCGCAGAAACC
>NZ_JADBUZ010000054.1:0-5523 GCF_020245305.1 Microcystis sp. M20BS1
GAGGTAGTCAGTTACCTAATTTTCAGGGAAAAAGTACCTGAATTTTACCCCCGATCCCTCCAATGGTCGGCACTTTTTGAGGGAAAAAAAGTCTAAAAGCCTTATCCAACAAGGTTTTTAGATTTATTCAGCAAGCCCTAACTAATTAGAAAGAAAAAGAATATCCAAAAAGTTCTATCTACAACTTTTGCAAGAGGGATCAAGGAGAAAATCAAGGATTTACAATCTCGGTTTCAGAACAGTCCACTGGGTTACGGGGGCCATGGCTTTCCAACCTAAAAACTTGCCGACCGGTTCGGCTTTTTCAATGCCAATTCGCAGCAGTTCCCCTCCTAATTTACTATGCCATTGCAAGAGAACTAATTCGCTTTCAATTGTAACAGTATTGGCAATAAGACGACCCCCGGGGCGCAGGGCTAACCAACAGGTTTCCAATAGGTGGGGTGTGGTGATACCGCCACCAATAAAAATAGCGTCCGGTTGCGGTAAATCTTCCAGGGCGCTCGGTGCGATTCCGGCGACGATTTGCAGGTGAGGCGTTCCCAGGGCGGCGGCATTATCGGCAATGTATTGTAATCTGGTGGGATGATGTTCGATCGCAATAGCCTGGCAACGGCGATCGCTACGCAGCCACTCAATGGCAATGGAACCACAACCCGCCCCCACATCCCAGAGCAATTGTCCGGGTAAGGGAGCCAATCTGCTCAGAGTGATAGCACGAACTTCTCTTTTTGTCAACTGTCCGTCATGATGGTAAGCAGAATCCGGCAGTCCAGGAAGGCGCGGCGCCTGGGTAGGAGGATTAGAGGAGATGCAGCTAATGGCGATGACATTTAGATCCGCCAGATCTGTAAACTCCCAATCGTTGGCGATGCCTTGAATGTGGCGTTCTCGGGTTCCCCCTAGATGTTCTAAAACCGTGATGGAACTCTCGCCAAAACCTCCCTCCCGGAGCAGCCGAGCAGCGATCGCCGGAGTCTGGGCATCGGCGCTTAGTACCAGCAGTTTAGCGCCGGGATAAAGCACCCCATTCAACCAAGCCAGGGGCCGACCGCACAAACTCAAAGTTTCCACTTCACTCAGGGACCAACCCAAACGACTACAGGCAAGACTAAAGCTAGAAGGAGAGGGAATAATCGTCATTTCCTCCAGGGGAATCTGGCGGGTGAGGGTGACACCAATTCCGTAGCACATGGGATCACCACTGGCCAAAACACAGACAGATTGACCACGACGGCGGATAATCTCGTTAATGGAGTCTTGAATGGGAGAAGTCCAGAGCAGTTTTTGCCGTTGATCCTCTGGGGGTAACATTGCCAGATGACGTTCACCACCGACAATAACTGATGCTAAAGAAAGCAGACTTCGCCCCACCGAACTTAAACCTTCTAAGCCATCTTCACCAATTCCTATGATCGATAGCCATTTCGACTTACAATTGCGATCCGCCATATTAAAAAAAATCGCTACTATTTCATTATCTGCCATCAGGCTCTATCCTTCAAACAAGATATAATCGCGTTAGTGCTAAGTTAATTTATCTGAAAAATTATGACCACCACCGCCGATGACGTTTGGAAATTATTAGCCGAATTAGTAGAAGCTCAAAAAGAGACAGAAAGATGCTTTCAAGAAACCGAGCGACGCTTTCAAGAAACGGAGCGGATTCTCAAAGAACAATCTTTAGAAACCGAGCGGATTCTCAAAGAACAATCTTTAAAAACCGATCGCCAAATTACTAGACTCAGTAAAGAAATTGGTAATCTTGGAGGTAAATGGGGACGTTTTGTCGAAAATATGGTAGCCCCAGCTTGTGAGACTTTATTTTTAAATCGTGATATTCCCGTACATCAAGTTAGTCAAAGAGTCAGAAAACGTCTCGACGGTAAAACCCTAGAAATTGATGTGTTAGTAACTAATGAAAATCATGTGCTAGTAGTGGAAGTTAAAAGTAGTTTAAGTGTAGATGATGTCAAAGAATTAATCAATAATCTAACAGAATTTAGGCAATTTTTTCCCGAATATAACCACAAACAATTATATGGGGCAGTAGCAGGCATTGAAATCGAAGAGGGAGCGGATAAATATGCTTATCGTCAAGGTTTATTTGTCTTAGCACAAAGGGGGGAAAATGTAGCGATTCTTAACGATACTGATTTTCAACCAAAAACGTGGTATGATCCTTAAACTTGTCTTTGGGAAAGTCCAGTGCAATTCTGGTACTGTGCCGCAGCTGTAATCAAGTAAAAAGTAAAAAGAGTACATCTTCCCTTTTTCCTTGCGAGTCAGAATACCAATTACAAGCTTTTGATCGGTAGTATAGACAACTAATTTTCTAACTACTTCTCTGCGTCGCATGGAGAACAAACAACGGTGAATTGGTTAGTTGAAGCAAATGCTTGTCCCGGTTTATTTTATGGCACTGCTGCCCAGGATGGATTTTTAATTCGTCTCCGCACCCCCGGTGGATGGCTCAATTCTCCACAGGGAAAAGCGATCGCCACTTGGCTCGAACAATGGCAGACGACAATACAAGTTACCAATCGGGCAAATCTGCAAATTCGCGGACTGCAAAAATCCCCCAGTTTAGAAGAATTTCAAACCCTGCAAAAATTAGGGTTAGCTGCCCATAACCCCAGTATCGATCATCTGCGTAATATCATGTCCAGTCCCACGGCTGGAATTGACTGCCAAGAATTGATCGATACTCGTCCATTAGTCCAAGAATTAGATAATTTTATCCAAAATTATCCATCAATTGCCCAACTAAGTCCTAAATTTAGTATCGGGATCGATGGCGGTGGTGCAGTGGGAATTGGCACTGGTTCAACTATGGCTTGGCAACACCGCTATAATGAGATTCAGCTATCGGCAATTACCGTCAAAAATCCGACAAATTTAACTTCTCTTGTTTGCTTTCGATTAGCACTTGGAGGAGATAAACAATTATATGACACGGACTTATTAATTGAGCCAGAAAACTGTTTAGCTGTGGTCAAAGCTCTAGTAAAGGTTTATGTCAATTATGTTCAACAAACCCCCAATATCAAGGGGAAAAAACCTCGGATGAAACACCTAATCAAAGATTGGGGATTGACAAAATATCTCGAACAAGTTAACTCCCGATTACATCGGACTTCTACCGGCATAATACAAGGGCAAGAATACCAGCAGGCTGCCCATTCTACTCAACCCTATTTTCATCTAGGAATTCATCCTCAAAAGCAACCCAGATTGTCTTATGTTGGCCTATCATTAAGATTAGGACAATTGACGGCTAATCAACTATGGGGATTAGCGGCACTATCAGAAACTTTTGGCAGTGGTCAGTTACGATTAACCCCTTGGCAGACTGTTATATTACCCGATATTCCCGATGAAAAAGTGTCAGAATTGTTGCCAAAACTGGCATCACTAGGATTATCCGCTTCTCCCGGATGGGATGCGGGGATAGTTGCCTGTAGCGGTAAACCGGGTTGTGCGGCAGCGGCCACTGCAACTCAAATTCATGCTTCTCTCCTGGCAGATTATTTGCAGGAACACTTAACCTGCAATTCTCCTGTTAATATTCACTTGACGGGTTGTGCTAAATCCTGCGCTCAACCGGGTCCTGCGGAAATTACCCTTTTAGGAACTACCATCGAGGAAAATGGCCAAATACTAGAAGCTTATCAAGTCTATGTGGGTGATAGTCAAAAGTTCTTAGAAACACCCATATTTGAGGGAGAATTTACCAAGATTCCCCCGCTCATAGCCCAAATTTTAAGCTCCCAAAAATCAAAAAATTTAGATGAATAGAATGGAATACATTAAGAATGGTGAGGAAATTTACCGCAAATCTTTTGCTATTATTCGGGCTGAAACTAACTGGAAAAATCTCCCCGATGATTTAGCCCCTGTGGCAGTTCGTCTAATTCATTCCTGCGGGATGACAGACATAACAGAAGATTTAGAAGCATCACCAGACGCGGTTAAAATCGGACGAAATGCTCTCGCTGGGGGTGCAGCAATTCTCTGTGATTCTCAAATGGTCGCTAATGGCATTACCAAAGCCCGTTTACCTAAAAATAATCCGATTATTTGTACCCTCAATTATCCAGAAGTGACCGAGTTAGCACGACAAATTAATAATACCCGCTCCGCTGCCGCTTTAGAACTTTGGCAACCTCATTTAGCTGGAGCAGTGGTAGCCATTGGTAATGCACCAACCGCACTTTTTCACCTACTAGAATTGCTCGATCAAAATGTAGCTAAACCGGCTTTGATTTTAGGCTTTCCCGTGGGATTTGTAGGAGCGGCAGAGTCGAAAACAGAATTAGCAACTAATAGTCGTGGCGTGCCATTTATTACCCTACACGGACGTAGAGGCGGCAGCGCAATCGCAGCAGCAGCAGTCAATGCTTTAGCAAAAGAGAACGAATTATGAATAAATTAGGCAAACTTTATGGATTAGGAATCGGTCCCGGTGATCCCGAATTGTTGACGCTAAAAGCACACCGGATTCTCACAACTGTTCCGGTAATTGCTTATCCTACCTTAGAAAGTGGCAAAGTTTTGGCACGAGCAATTGTGTCGGATTTTATCCGTCCCGAGCAGATAGAAATTCCCATGCCTTTACCTTTTAGTGCCGAGCGCAGTTCTCAACCTCATTATGATATTGCCGCCGAAAATATCGCCGAACATTTAAACTTAGGTCGAGATGTGGCGGTGCTATGTGTGGGCGATCCGATGTTGTATGGCACGTTTATGTATATCTTTAATCGCTTGTGCAATCGCTTTTCCATTGAAGTCGTGCCGGGTATTTCTTCAGTGATGGCAAGTGCAGCAATGCTGGGTGTACCTATCACTTATCGAAATGACGTATTTAGTATCATGCCCGCTACTTTAGAGGCGGAAATATTGCGGGATCGCCTAGCATTTATCGATGCAGCAGCGATTATTAAATTAGGCAGACATTTCGCTAAAGTTCGTGATATTCTCGAGGAATTAGGATTATTAGAACGCGCCCTCTACATCGAACGAGCAACCTTACCCAATCAGCAAATTATTCCGATTACCGAAATCGATCCAGAGGCTGTCACCTACTGGTCATTAATTCTGATTCCTAGTAAAACTAAACTCCAATAATTCTATAGACATAGTTAAATCTTCTATCCCCTACCTGACAAAACCTATCGGGTTTAGATGATAGGAAGAATTTCATGAAGATTTTGCTAAAATTGTCGATGCCTATATTGGGAATGATCGAGTATATGTATTTATTGACGATTTAGATCGCTGTAAACATCCAAAATCAGCAGAGTTGATGCAAGCGATTAACTTGATGATTGCTGATGATCCGTCAGTGGTGTTGATTTTCTGACAGGGGGACAAGCGAGCTAAAAAATTTGCCAACAAAGGCTTCTGGCTTCTCTCGCTAGAAATAGATCGAGCGATTCTAGGCAAAAAGCTAACGAAAGAATTAGGGATAGGAGCGAGCTTACTAGGAATCATTATTAATAAGTGAGAGATGGTGCGGCGAAC
>NZ_JADBUZ010000055.1:0-6976 GCF_020245305.1 Microcystis sp. M20BS1
AAACTTTTCTGACTTTTCTTCAGCCATTTATGAATGTCTGAATGATGCCCATCTGAAACATAAAAAAGAACTGGATTCCTTGCTGACTCTACGATTTCAGAAGTTTAATAAATCTCAGATTATGAACGTCTAAAGTATAAATTAAAAATGGATTTTAGGTTCGATCCCCCCTTAATCCCCCCTTGATAAGGGGGATATATGATAATTTTTAACGCCTACCTACTTAGATGATTTTATTTAGGTTCTGCCTAGGGATTTATTGACACTGGTTTCAATTTGATAAATGGATGAAAGGACGCTACCTTGATGATTATTGACTAGATCATATTTGACTTCTTGTAAATAATTAAAAATGGCATCCCGCAGAATCGGTTTTTCAATGTTTACCGTGTGCTGATAGTCCCATAAATCCCAAACTATCAAACCAATTCCCACGATTGGATCGATTAATTCTGCGCCAAAACTACTCGCTACTGCTCCACCCGTTTTAGTGGCAATTTTCGCCCCGGTTTTTCCCGCTAGGGACAAATAAACTGTGCTGCCCACTTTCACCACTGGGATGAGAGATTTAACTCCCAAAGCAGTGGCACCACCGACTAAAAGTTTAATTGATGTGTTAGAAATATTGCCCTCGGTATCTTGAATTGTTATGGCTATATCGCTAAGATAACGGTCCCATTTACCTTGGGGAATTTGATAACTGGCCTGAATATTCTCTAATTCATTGCTTAAATTATTGACATATAAATTAACAGCATCCCTAGTAATTCTCTCTAGACGTAATTGTGCTTCTTGGGGACGAATTACCCGTTTAGTAAACTCGGTTTGAATAGTTTTGGTCAAATTTTCTGCCACCACCTGTTCCGAGGGTGGATTATCTGTATTGACCCAGTGAGCGATCGAGGAGTATAATCCGCTTAAAAAGGCCTTACCCTCAAATTGTTTTTGATTGAAATAGTTAAAATACCAAGGCAAAAAACCCTGATCTACTCGTGTCATCAACTCCTCCACCCATCCCTCAATTTCTCCTAGGGCGAAGTTTTGAGAATTGGCTCTCGCTGTCTGTAAAGCTTGGCTAATTTCTCGATCGATTTTACTGTTAGATTTTTGGGGTATAGTGATGGGAATCTCTAGGTTAGTTTCTGTAGCAACCTTAGTTTTTAACGGTTCATTGCTGGCAGTTCCTAGCCAAATTTTCCCTAAAAGAGGCACGATAACCACTAGAACAACTATAGCCCAAATTAACGGGGTGATCGCCTTAATCAGTTGACTGATTGCCTGAATGCGGTTAGTTTTTTCACTATACTGAGGTGGCTCAATATTTTCTTGTGAATCTGGCCTAGAGTTCATCAGCTAACCTACTTAAAATTATTAGATCATCGTTCTCAAAAAACCGCAAACCGCAGAAACCCCAAATTTCTCAGCAGTAAACTGGAGAGAGCATTATCGGGCAAAAGACAGCCAATACCCGATAAATATCGGCAATTTTAGCGAATTTCTGCCTTCATCCGCTCAAGGGTTTGCTGCATTTGGTCGAACATCATTTGCGGAGTCATGCCAAATTGACCTAATTGGGTTTTTAGCTGTTCTACGGTCATTTGGGCGGAAAAATCTTCAGATAACTCGAAACGCTTCATAAATATCTTGTAGCGTTCCATTAACTCCTCCATCCTATCGATAAAGATGATTTTACCCTCTCGATCGAATTTCCCGTACTCGCTGCCCAGTTGTGTGAGGGACTGGTAATCCTCAAATAGCTGTCTAGCTTCCTGTTGAACCACTTCTGAGTCAAAGAATCCCATAATCTTAAAACTGCTTATCGTCGATAGTTATTTTCCATCCTATTTTATTTTAGCCGGGGAAAAAGTCTAGCTCTGGCCGATTTACGGATTACCGTATTGGGGAAATGGAGAGGATCACAAACGGCCCCCGTCGCGGTTTAACCGTTGCCCCAGGAAGTTTAAGATAAAAAGTGAAAAATCAAAAATTGTCCTTTAACTGCCCCACAGGGGCTATTTCGCTAAATTTGGGCTGTAGCCCTTATAATTTGCCAAAACGACGATGACGACCCTGATAATCTTTTAAAGCGTGGTGAAATTGCACTCGATCGAAATCGGGCCAGAGGGTGTCAGTAACGTAGATTTCCGCGTAGGCCATTTGCCAGAGTAAAAAATTACTAATTCGCATTTCCCCACTACTGCGAATCAACAGGTCTGGGTTAGGAATCCCGGCAGTATAAAGATACTGTTCAAAGAGAGATTCATCGATCGCTTCCGGGGAGACTAAACCCCGTTGCACCTGACGAGCGATCGCCTGACAAGCTTGCACGATTTCCTCTCGGCCGCCATAATTAGTAGCCACCGTAAATTGAATACCGGAATTTTTGCTAGTTTCTGCTTGAGATTTAGCAATTTCCCGTCTTAAAGACTCTGGCAAGGCTGATAAATTACCAATAAAGCGAATTTTAACATTTTCCTGCATCATTTCCTCCAATTCCCGCCGTAAAACCCGCTCGAATAGAGTCATTAAAAATTCTACTTCCTCGAGGGGACGACCCCAATTTTCTGTAGAAAAAGCATAAGCAGTTAAAGCGGGAATCCCCCAGTCACGACAACAGCGCAGCAAGTCCTTGAGTGCATCTACTCCCCGTTGATGGCCCATAATCCGGGGTAAACCACGATTTTTCGCCCAACGACCGTTCCCATCCATAATCACTGCGACGTGCTGAGGCAAACGGTTTTTATCTAAATCCGTAGGTAATTCTGGTGATAAGCTCGGTTTAACAGTCATTTTCTATCTTTCGGGGTTGCGCTGGGCGAACGGGAGAATTTTTCTAAGATTAGACGACCTTTTAAGCCAATTGTACGCCCTAAACGTCCCCAACTCGGTGCGACCACTTCCCCCTCTCCCGACGGAGAAAACTTCGCTTCGAGCAGCTCTTTTAGTTTACTACTGGTTAAAGGCCGATCCAAATTACCTCCGGACGCGAGGGAAATCGAGCCAGTTTCCTCAGAAACCACAATACAGATACAATTATCTATCCTTTCGGTAATACCCATGGCTGCCCGATGACGGGTGCCTAATTGCCTAGAGGTACTGCGCTCCGATAGGGGTAGAATAACACCAGCGGCCACCACTCGATCGCCCCGAATAAATACGGCTCCATCGTGCAGTAAAGTTTTAGTTTGAAAAATAGTTTGAATTAATTCCTTAGATACTTGGCCATTGAGCGTCACCCCCGGATTGACAAACACCTTGGTATCGAGATTGCCACTGGTTTCTAATACCATCAGCGCACCGGTGCGATTTTGAGATAGATCCTTCACCGCGTCCACTAACTCATCAATGACATTATCGGTCTTGGGAGTGGGGGAACTTTTCTGAAATAACTCCCACACTTGACCTTTGCCCAATAATTCTAAAAAACGGCGGAATTCCGACTGAAAAATCACAGCGATCGCCACAGCTGCCCCCAAAATCAATTTTTCTAGGACTAACCCCAGCAAGCGCAATCCTAGAGCATCGCTAATCACCGAGGCCAGCATTAAGTAGATTAGTCCTCGCACCATCCAAAAGGTACGCCGCTCGCCGATAATTAGCAGCAGCATATAGGTAAGGAGGAGAACTAACCCAAAGTCTAGGAATGACAGACCATGGCTGAGAATCCAGGACAATAACCGGCGAGGGTCTAGAAAAAAACCCGACATGGGGGGACAATAGCGATGAGGTTTATATTAAGGAGAGTCGATTGGGTAAGCGGTCTTGACGCAGCAAATCCGCCAGATTTTCCCGTTCAAGGATCAGATTAGCTTCTCCATTTTGGACAATTACCGCCGCCGGACGGGGTAAGCGGTTGTAATTAGAAGCCATACTGTAGTTATAGGCCCCCGTGGCTAAAACCACTAAAATATCCCCTGGGTTGGTTTTCGGTAGCGCAATATCCTTAATTAGAATATCGCCAGATTCACAATGTTTTCCAGCTATTGTCACCACTTCCTGACATTCTTGACTCATTTTATTGGCGACCACGGCCCGGTAAACCGATTGATAGGTAATCGGTCGGGGATTATCGGACATTCCGCCATCGACGGCGATATAGGTGCGGATTTCGGGGATTTCTTTGCGATTACCCACTGTATAGGCTGTTACGCAAGCGGTGGCAATCAGAGAGCGTCCCGGTTCGGCAATAAGCAGCGGATAAGCGATACCTCTTTCCTGACAAGCTTTGGCCACTGCTAAGGACACCGCTTGTACCCATTCCTCGATACTTGGGGGGTCATCACTTTCAAGGTAGCGAATCCCTAAACCACCACCGACGTTTAATTGCTCTAGGGGTAAACCCCGTTCTAAACCTAATTTAAACCAATCTGCCAGCACAGCGGCTAAGTCTTGGTGGGGTTGACGTTCAAAAATCTGGGAACCGATGTGAGCGTGTAAACCCAGACAATTCAGCTGCGGATGAGCTAAAACATAGTCAAATACTGCTTCGATTTGATGGGGGTCAAAACCAAATTTACTGTCTAAGTGACCCGTGCGAATGTATTCGTGGGTGTGGCACTCGATACCGGGGGTTAACCGCAATAGAACCGGAATAGGGGTATCAGGACGATTTTCGCCTAATTTAACCAGATTTTCTAACTCTAGCCAGTTATCAACGATAATAATGCAGTTATGCTCGATCGCGTATTCTAATTCGGCGATCGATTTGTTATTACCATGAAAGTATATTGGCACAGCGGTTTTATTGATCTGGTCTAAAGCGGTTAACACCGTGTGAATTTCTCCGGCCGACACCACATCAAAACCTAATCCTTCACTAGCGACCACGGCCGATACGGCCAGGCAATTCCACGCTTTCGAGGCATAAATTACCCTAGATTCTCCGGGATAATGTGTCTGGAAACCTTGCAGGTATTGACCACAGGCAGTGCGGAGGGTGACTTCATCGATAATATACAAGGGTGAACCGAAACGTTCCACTAGGGTGGTCACATCGCAACCACCGATTTCTAGACAATCGCGGTTATTAACCTTGGCTGTCAGGGGTAACAGGGTTTGATTCGGGGATAGACAATCTTGATAGGCTAAATATTTTTGTCCAGAATTGCTGATTTTAGGTTCAGTTGATAGCATGATCGGTGTTTTTTGTCAAGAAATCGATAATTTTTGTTACAATCTCCGCGCATCCCCGATTCAGTCAAGGGAATTTTGACCGTCGGTGATCTAGATATAGTCATTTCAATTCAGATTGAGAATATCAATGCCAGAGTTCATAAGGATTCAACCAGTCTAGATTGTATCAGACTTATCTGAAATGACGATAACCAAAATAGTTATCTCTTTCACTTTACGACCAGTTCTAACCTTTCTCTGATCAGTAAAAATCCCTAGGAAATCCTGCTAAGTACCTAAGCAAAATTAATTACACATATCTAACCCCGCTCTTGCCTCTTGCCTATCTTCACTAGGAAATTAATTTTGCACGACTACTTACTAAATCTGGTTATTAAAAACTGATTATTTATTCTCCTTTGCTTATTGCCTAATGCCTAAATTGCCAAATGCCTTTCTCTGTAAGAGTTTCATTCCTTATAACCCTGTCCGTTGCATAAGACAAACCGAAGAACCATAATTCATAATTTATAACTCATAATTCCCATAGGACTGAAATCCGGGTAAAATTTGAGAGATACAATCGGTCAATTGGGCATGGATTATAAAGAAGCAGGCGTGGATGTGGAAGCGGGACGCGCTTTCGTCGAGAAAATTCGCCAAAATGTGGAAAGTACCTTCCGTCCCGAAGTTATCGGCGGTTTAGGCGGTTTTGGCGGCTATTTTCAGTTACCTTCTGGTTATCAGCAACCGGTGTTAGTATCGGGAACTGATGGTGTGGGAACCAAGCTGAAAATTGCCCATAGTCTCAATTGCCATGATACGGTGGGAATTGACCTGGTGGCCATGTGCGTCAACGATGTCCTAACCTCCGGGGCCGAACCTTTATTTTTCTTGGATTATCTCGCCACTGGTAAACTGGAAGCGTCACAGTTAGCGGCGGTGGTATCGGGAATCGCTAGTGCCTGTCGTGATAGTGGTTGTACTCTTTTGGGAGGGGAAACGGCGGAGATGCCGGGGTTTTATTCGGCGGGAGAGTACGATTTGGCGGGTTTTTGCGTCGGTATTGTCGAAAAAAGTCAATTACTCGACGGCAGTAAGGTGCAAATCGGCGATGTGGCTATCGGTTTAGGCAGTAGTGGGGTTCACAGTAACGGTTTTAGTCTTGTTCGTAAGATTATCGACACCCAGGGCTTAAATTGGCAAGATTGCCCCGCAATTTTGGCTGGCTCTAGCTTAGGTGAAGTTTTGTTAACTCCCACTAGACTTTATGTTAAACCTGTGCTAGAACTGCTACGCTCTGGGTTAGATATTCACGCCATGGCCCACATTACTGGGGGTGGCATCCCGGAAAATTTGCCCCGCTGCTTGGGTAAAGGGCAGTCTGTGCGGATTTACCGCGAAAGTTGGCCAGTTTTGCCAATTTTTCACTGGTTAGCCCAGATGGGTTCGGTTAATGCCGAAGCCATGTTTAATACTTTTAATATGGGTATCGGTTTTGTGATCATTGTCCCATCGGATCTGGCGCAATTGACTATTAATCAACTACAATCCTCTGGGATTAATGCCTACCAAATCGGCGAAGTGATTGCCGGTAAGGGGGAGATTGTTGGGCTTGATTAAAGTTAGTTGAGGCTAAGAAGATTTTGCCATCAATTCCACCAAAAAATCAGGTTGACTGGCTGGGATAGCAGCAGCGTTTCGGCCTATCCCTAACCCAATTGGCTCTCCTGGTTTTCGTGTGTTAATTTTTGTTATAAATTAAAGCAAGCAAACAGCTTAAGTCGAAGATGTTCAAAATTGGTAAATCCATAACTCATTCTTTTAATAAGCTTGATTTTGGTATTCATTCCCTCAATTAATC
>NZ_JADBUZ010000056.1:0-52331 GCF_020245305.1 Microcystis sp. M20BS1
GATCCCCCCAACCCCCCTTGATAAGGGGGGCTTTTTACTGGTTGAATTTGATCCCCCCAACCCCCCTTGATAAGGGGGGCTTTTTACTGGTTGAATTTGATCCCCCCAACCCCCCTTGATAAGGGGGGCTTTTTACTGGTTTAAGATGTATAAGTCTGTGATATATTACAGGTTACAAGTCGCTGCGCGAGAAAAAAATACTGACCTCCATTGTCCAACATCGAATATTAGCTTATAACCACTAGCAGGTAAATGTCCCAATTGACTAATCTCTAATAAAAAAGTTAGCTCATCATAGCTCAACCAGTTTCCGCTCCTGCGCCAACCCACCTCGTCAGCAAATTTTCTATAGACATCATAATCATACTCTCCTGGGACACCACCGCAATCCAGCCAGACTTTTTTCTGCACAGAAAAGCCAAATTTGCCGCCGCTATTATCTACCCAGAGCTTGTCAATGGTGCGTAACTCCTCACAGGGAAAGTTTTCAGCACTTTCTTCATCTAGCCAGCCTTCATCTTCCCGTTTAGCAATTAACAACATTAACCGCGCCGTTTCCTCATCGGCTTCGCGCCATTGGCCATTTTTCAGATAGGTTTCTAGTTGGGTAAAGAGAGAAGTCTGTCGTTTTTGTTCTAAAAGTTCCAATCTGCGACGTTTTTTAACAGGTAATTCTCGATAACATCGCTCCGCTAATCCCTGAGCTTTAGGATTAGATTGATTATAAAAATGAACAATAAAATCAGTCGGATTAGTCAATAAAGTGGCATACATAATGCAAGCCTCGTACCAGAGATTTTGCTCCCAATTTTCCTTGAGTAAATTTTCTTGTTTTAACCGTTTAACTTCCAAAGCAATTAAATAGGACTGAAAAAGATTATGGGCAAACTCATAGTATTCATCCTTTTTCAAAATTAACTCACTCACATGAATTAACCGCTCTACAAAATCCTTAGCCGAAGTGCTTTCAGGATAACCCAATTCCTGAATAAAATTTTGTATAGAACTCAGTAATTCTGAATATTCAATCGTGGTTGTATTTCCCATTTTCAGGGCTAACTGTTGTAATACCCGTTGACGATGATTTTCCTCATTGTTATCTAAAATCATATCAATGCCCCTAGCTTGAGGGCGAGTGATCAATTGCAGATCAAAAATTCGGCGAAATAAATCCGCTCGTTGCTGAGGTAATTTTTGTTCCGAGCCAAAGTTTGCCCGATGTAACTGTACTATCATATTCAGATTTAAGGGATTTCTCGCCAAGGCTAATAGAGTAGAACTTTCCCCGGAATCATCGAGAGCAAATAACTGATTAATTAAATCCTTTGCTTTATTATCGGCAGCTTCTTGTTTAGCTTTTAAACTTCTGCTAACTCTGGTTTCCTGCTCTTGCCAGAAATACCATTTATAGACAAAATCCCGAATATTTTCATCGGTAAATTCATTAATAAACACCTTTTGCCGAGGTTTATGCTCAGAGCGAAACGCTTGATAGCCTTTCGGACGAGAAGTTAAAATAAAATAGTTTTGGCGAAAATCATGCCACTGTTTGCCAATCCATTGACTGATTTTTTCGGCATATTCGGGTTTAATTTCATCAAAACCATCAAACATCACTAACATTCGCTGACGGGTTAAATGACTTTTAGCCCAGTTCTGAGGTAAATCTAATTCTTGAGAAATATCTTGTTTAAGATGTCGCTCAATTAAGGTCGGTAAATCCAATCCTTCTGTGGTGGTAATCACTTCCTGCCATCTCCGTAAACGTAAAAAGACAGGAATTAAAAAAGGTGCATTTTGTTTCGGTTGTTTTAGAGCGTAGTTATAGGCTAAATGACGCAATAAAGTCGTTTTTCCTCGTCCACCAGGAGCCAGAATTAACAACCGTAAATTTGTCCTCTTTTTAGCCCGTCGCAACAAATCCCAAATATCATCCCCCGTACCTTTAGACTCTTCTTCTGAGCGCAGTTCTAATTGACTCAGATCCAAATTAATAAAAATTTCTTCTAGTTCCGGAGTAGAAAAACCAAAGATTGTATCTTCAATCCCTTCAATATCATCATAACGACAATCTGAATCCCGTAATTTAATTAAATATTTCCCGTCAGGATTAGCTAATTGCCAACGTATTTTTTCAATTCCTTTGTCTAGCCAAACAAAAAAGCTTAAAGCTGTACCTTTACCATGATTTTTACCTTTGGTTCTTGCCACTTCTAAAAACGCTTTACTCCAGGCTGATCCGTAGGTAAAAAAGCCCGTGACGATAAAGGTGACTCCCCCGACAATAATCGCCTTAACCGTGTCATGTTGACTAAGCCAAGTTAAGATACCTGTAATGCTACCCCCGATAATTGGAAGGGAAGGAGCGGAGGTTCGGAGTTGATGGGCAACAAAAGCAGTGATTTTTCCCGTCCAAACTTGAGCCTGTTCCTTTTCCTGGTCAAAATCTGATTCTTTTTTCTCTTCAGATTCCGATGCTTCCGGCTTTGTGGTTTTATCGTCCATAAACCCCCTTTGATCAACCTCCTCTAATTATATTAGAACTCTATTGAAGATAGATTTTGGGTTCGATCCCCCCTGCCCCCCCTTGTGCCGATCCCCCCTTAATCCCGCCTTAATAAGGGGGTGCCGATCCCCCCTGCCCCCCTTGATAAGGGGGGCTTTTTACTGGTTTAGTTTGATCCCCCCAACCCCCCTTGATAAGGGGGGCTTTTTACTGGTTTAGTTTGATCCCCCCAACCCCCCTTGATAAGGGGGGCTTTTTACTGGTTTAATTTGATCCCCCCAACCCCCCTTGATAAGGGGGGCTTTTTACTGGTTGAATTTGATCCCCCCTGCCCCCCTTGATAAGGGGGGTGTTTGACAACTTAGCATCAAAATCTCTGTTTATTTTAATAATAATAAACGCTGGGGAGATAAAGTAACAGTCCAAGGCAAAGCTTGCTCCTTAATTTCTAACCATTTATCCTTATATAACTCTGCTTGGATATGAAAATCTCTGTCATGGTTGGAGGGTTGATTAAGTTTCAGATAGAGAGTCACCCGATGGGGTCCTTCAATGGCATTAGCCAACCAACAGGGAAAAGTATTAATATCGCCTAAATCTCGACCAAAAATAATTTGATGGGCGCGAATTCCCGTATAGGCTAAATAGTCGGGAATTCCGGGGATGGTGTGTAATTTAACATCCCAATCAATGGCTTCTAATTGTTGATTATTGATGATAATAGCACGGGAAAAATTTTTACAGCCAGTAATTTTTGCCAAACTAACGCTATCTGGTCGCTCAAAAATTTTCTGTTTAGAATTATTAGCAATTGCCCGCCCTTTTTCCATAACTAATAAATTCTCACATATTCGATAGGCTTCATCCATATTATGGGTAACAAAAATTGTCACGCCATCGTAATTACTTAAAGTTTTGATCATCTGACGTTCTAATTGAGCGCGTAGATGGGTATCAAGGGCAGAAAAAGGCTCATCTAATAATAAAGCTTCCGGACGACTAGCTAAAGCGCGAGCGATGGCGACCCGTTGCTGTTGTCCCCCCGATAATTGATGGGGATAACGGTTTTCCATGCCGGGTAACTGCACTAATTCCAATTGGTTGGCAATCTGCTGTTTAATAACTTTTTTAGATAAGTTTTTGGAGAGACCAAAAGCGATATTTTCTGCTACGGTGAGATGGGGAAAAAGAGCATAATTCTGCACCACAAAACCGATACGACGCTGACGACTGGGGAGATTAATTCCCTTTTCGGAATCGAAGAGAATGCGACCATTTAAGACAATACGGCCCCTTGAGGGCGTTTCTACCCCAGCCAGCGATCGCAAAATGAGGCTTTTTCCCGAACCCGAAGCCCCTAATAGTCCTAATGGCTGATTTTGGCAGTTAAAAGTGACCGAGAGGTTAAAACCGGGTAAACATTTCTCTATATCGACAAATAAGCCTATTTTATCCCTATAATGCTGATTTTCAGCTGCTAAAAGGGCAAAATCGCGACCCTCCCAGGGTGGCAGCCAGTCCTCCATCTCGTTAGGTTTGCTTTCTCCCAGTCGTCCTAATTGCTGTTTACGTTGACTTTGCCAGAGATTAACGGCGATAATACCCGATAGGGAGATTAATATGATAATAAATACCCATATCCAAGCCTCGGTCATCTCTCCTGCTTCCACAGCGAAGAAAATGGCCATCGGGATAGTTTGAGTTTGCCCCGGAATATTACCGGCTAACATCAAAGTCGCCCCAAATTCCCCCAAAGCGCGGGCAAAAGCTAGGGTTAATCCTGCTAATACTCCGGGGAAGGAGAGGGGCAAAAGTAGGCGCCAGAATATTTTCCCTTCCGATGCCCCTAGGGTGCGGGCAACCTGTAAAAGACTGGCATCCACCTGTTCAAAAGCGCCGAGGGTGGTTTTGTACATCAGGGGAAAAGCCACCACCGTCGCGGTGATAACGGCGGCATACCAAGTAAAAACGATGCGAAAGTTAAATAGGTCTAATAACTGTCCTAATGGTCCGTTTTTGCCGAATAGGAGCAGTAAAATGAAGCCTAACACCGTCGGGGGCAAGATTAAGGGTGCGACGAAAACTGCCTCGATTAGGGATTTCCACCGTCCACGATAGCCTAACATCCAATAAGCGGCGGCAATACCGAGAAAAAAGATGATTATCAGGGCAATGGTGGCGGTTTTCAGGGATATCCATAGGGGGGAAAAGTCTGGCATTGTTTATCTGGCTATTCCGAAGCCGAATTTTTCAAAAATGTTTTTAGCGGCTGTCCTGGTGAGATATTGGGCGAAAGTCTTGGCAGCTTGCGGGTTTTTGCTGGCTTTAATCACAGCTATGGGATAAATAATCGGAGAATGGAGATTATTGGCAGCCGTAGCCACTACTTTTACTTGGTCGGAAATTTTAGCATCGGTGATGTAAACAATGCCAGCATCGGCGTTACCAGTCTCTACGGCGGCGAGAACATGACGGACGGAGTTGGAAAAGACCAATTTTGGTCTTATTTGCTCTAAAATGCCGAGATTTTTCAGAACTTCTTCACTGTACTGACCGACGGGAACGCTGCGCGGTTCACCCACGGCAATTCTTTGGATATTACTGTTAGTCAGGGAAGGAAAATCGCTGATTTTTAGGGCGGAATTCTTGGGAACGATTAAAACTAGGCGATTAGTGAGCAGGTTTCTTCTGGTAGTTGTATCGATTAAACCAGCTTTTGCTAAAGCGTCCATTTGCTTAGTGGCAGCCGAGAGGAAAACATCGGCCGGCGCACCTTGTGTAATTTGCTGTTGCAAAGCTCCCGACGCACCGAAGTTATAATTAACTTTAATGTTACTATGGGCTTTTTCAAACCCCGGCTTGATTTCTTCTAGGGCCTCTTTGAGACTAGCGGCGGCGGAAACTAGAATTGTCTGGGTTTGCGCGGTGGCGATAGTAGAGGAAAAAAGGTTTATACCCAGAGATAATAAGCAACTAAGGACAATTGAGCCGATAAAAGCCAGAAAATATCGTCTTTTCATCAAGATTGATAGCAAGCGATCGATATTTATATTTCTATCACAACCAATCCACCGCCCGAAATCTCTATCTAGGGTTTGCGGCAAAAAGTTTTCCGTGGAGCGTGGGGTGTGGGAAGTCAGGATAAGTAGGATTGGCTGAATATCCAGCAATTCTCATTTTGAAATAAATAGAGCATTAACCCCGATTTTGGAAGGCAAAATATAGTAGAAAGTGACTATTTTTCAGGGACAGGCGATCACAAAAAAAACAACTGGTGGGACAAATTAATTATAAATACTCAAGCAATCAAAGGGATTGGCTGAGAACGAACGGGGTTAATTCAGGAAGATAGTTCTGTTTTTAGAATAGGGAATTCAAGGGAAATAAAAATTTATAATTAAGTAGTCGTGCAAAATAAATTTCCTAGTGAAGAAAGGCAAAAGGCAAAAGGCAAGGGGGGGTTAGATGTGTGTAATTAATTTTGCTTAGGTACTTATTGTCAGCTAAGGTAAAATGGGTGACAGCACGTCAAATTATTCGGCTCTTCGTTACTTGTTATGGTTCGATAGGGGGGCATAAATCGACTAAATCCTTATCTGGCAAGAGACTTAATTGATTAGTTCCCTCTAGATAAAAAACAATTGACAAAAATCGCTAAATGCCTTTCTCTATAAGAGTTTCATTCCTTATAACCCTGTACATTGCATCAGACAAACCGAAGAAACGCAATTTAATGTTCTGATAGCCTTGGGATGATTCAGAGCTAAACCCACAGGTCAAAAATTAAATCATAAAATCCCGCTTGCTTGGCTGGAAAATCGCCCCTTTCTATCCTAGCAATAATTGATGGTAAAGCTGCGATGAAAGCAGGGCTTCTCTCTTTCGGGTGTAGACTCCAAGCTCTAGGGTTGGTGAGGTTAATCCTCAGATAATCCGTCTGTTTGAGCTTCTCAGAAACCATAATTTCCCAAGAATCTAATTTTCCCTTTCCAGTCCAGATATTTAGGGCTGTTTTCATCCCTTCTGACCAATTTTTTACAAACTGCTGCCGATATTCATTATACCAGATGATAGGCAGGGGTAATAACTCATCAAACCGGTTACATTTGAGCAAATATAGGCGACTTCCAAAATATTTAAATTCATAAAAACCTTGAGGATTTAATTTGCCCGTATCTGATTCACAAAACTTACCATCAGAGGTGGGCGGTCCTGTCATAGGACGGACAAACATAATCCGAGGATTTGCTTCCATCAGATCAATTCCTTCAGCAATCCATTTGTAGCCTGGCTCTTGGTACATCATCATATCGCTATCAAAATGCAGCAGATAGTCACTCTGACATTCTTCTATCTTAAAAATCGAGCCAAGGATCGGATAGCCTTTATAGTTATGAGTAGGTTTTATGGCACTGCCGAAATGTTTTAGATATAATCGTTCTTGATACCTGGAATCGTAATTAAAATCTACAATCCGGTCAACCACACCCTTGTGCAGCAAAGTTTGTGCACATTGGCGTAAGTCTTCCATCGTACCAATACCAGGACGATCAACTTTTTCCCCACTTAAAGCAGCCGTGTCTATGGCTAACACTTTTTCTTGAAAGGGAAAATTACACATCTTAACTATATGGGGGATAGTAAGCATCATAAATGGTAAGTCAGTCCGCGCTACAAAAAACCAAAGCGAACAAGTAGGAGATGCCATTAATCTTGCCTCTAACCATTTAGATACGGGACGGGGCTTATTATAACATCTTCACAGCTTTTTTACCCCTTTTGGCAGTTTAAACCCCACCCCAGTTCCTAGTCTTATAGAGTTAGTTGACAAGACTGGGATTTGTGAGGTAATTTTTTAGAAGATGCCCAACTGGGACGATTGATCTCTAAGTATTTTATGACTTTCCCCTTTGTCTCAATTATTATTCCTGTTTTTAATGATGTAGAGGGTCTGAAAACTTGCCTAGAAGCTCTTGAGCGACAAATGTATCCTACGGACGATTGGGAGATCGTTGTTGTCGATAACGGGCCCGATGATAGCATTAAAGATTGCGTGGCTCGATTTCCTCGAGCCTCTTATCTGGTAGAAACCATCCCCACGCAATTTGCTGCCCGCAACACGGGGATTAGGGAATGCCGGGGTGAAATCATTGCTTTTACTGATGCTGACTGCCTTCCCGATGCCCACTGGCTGAGAGAGGGGGTAGAGGATTTGGTCAATACTCCTAATTGTGGTTTGGTTGCAGGTCATATTGAGGTTTTTCCCGAAATCGAAGGCAAAGCCAACGCGGTTGAGCTTTTTGAGATGATTACAGCTTTACCCCAAGAAGAATTAGTTACGAAGATGAAATTTGGCGCAACTGCTAATATTTTTACTTTTAAACAGATTTTTGAAACCGTAGGATTTTTCAATCTCTCTCTTCCCTCGGGAGGAGATTTAGAATGGGGACGGCGAGTTAGTAGCGCAGGTTATCAAGTAGTTTATGCCCCAAAAGCCCTAGTCAAACATCCTGCTCGCAAAACTTGGCCTTCCTTAAGGTCTAGAACCATAAGGGTCATGGGGGGATTGCATCAGATCAATTTAATCAGTTACCCCCATCGGTCTAATTTAAACCGTTTCCGGGGCTTAATCGGTGATATTTGGCGAGATTGGCCTAACCTGAACGATCTTCTGGCTATCTACAAAGATGCCAGAATTCCCAACCAAAGCGATCGGATCAAGGTGGTCTTGGTTACTTTAGCGGTAAAGTGGACAAGGATTTCTGAGAAAGTTAGGCTGTTTTTAGGGGGAGGATTAAAGACGGACTACAATAGAGATTTACAAGCAGTGGGTATTAAGTCAGAAAATATTTGATCTATAGGGGTTTTCCCTCGCCTGAATTCAGTTCTTATACCCTCTCTTTAGGAATCGGCAGAGGTGTTGTTTACGTCTTATTTAGGTTTGCCAGAGCTGATAACTTTTGCTTAATTTTAATCAGGATAGTTTTTATTTTACTCTTGAATAGATTAGAATTTTTGGTAGATCTTTGAATTTGCGTGATTAAATTTTCTGCTATCTTAATCCTCAACAACTTGGCCGTATCTTCAGAGATTTTATTTTCTAGGTAACTTAGCGCATTGCCTAAGGCATCATCTTGAAAATCTGGACAAAAAATGTTAGTGTTTCCTTGCACTCGACTGACGAAAATGAGCCCCTTAATATAGGCAGTTGCTAGAGTTTCTAAATCTAAATCAGATGGCACAAAGTATTGCAAGATATCTTGGAGAGTCTCCTCACCTTCTGCCGCCGCTAAGGCGACACCATAGTTAAAAAAAACGGCTCGATTACGGAGTTGATTGTAGTAAGAAATATCAATGGGGGGATGGACGTTTTCTAGCTGAATCAGGCGCGGATCTTCCTTGGTTAAGCAATCCAAAACCTGTAATATCCCTTTTAAGACCCTGAGTCCTTGCCGACTATGAGAGCTACAATTCTGACGGTATTGAGCTAAAAAATCAGGTATATGCAGCAATTTCTGACGGGATCTGGCGAAGCGAATCCAGATATCCCAGTCTTCACCCCCCGCAGTACCATCGAAATTGAACCAGCCTACTTTTTGCAGAGACTGGGAGCGGATCATAATGCCCGCAATCCCCCCCCAAGTATTGTGTTCCAGAATATTGGGCCAGCTAGGAACTTCACTTTGATCGAGCTGGCCTAGTATAGTCTGGCCATCTTCCGCCATCATCCAAACGTTAGAGGCCACAGCGGCTGCTTCAGGGTTTTTGCTTAAGCTTTCTACACACTTGGCCATCATTGACGGAGCGAGCAGATCATCGGCATCTAAAGTGATTAGAAATTCGCCCCTGATCAAAGCGCTGCCGTTTTTCCTGGCCGCTACTTGCCCCTGTTGTTCTTGATATAAATACTTAATCCGCTGGGGATATCTCTGGGTATATTCTTGGGCTACCTGATGGGTGTTGTCGGTGGAGCCATCATTGACAATAATTATCTCATAGTTTTGATAAGATTGTCTCAAAACAGATTCCACTGCTTGAGCAAGTAAGTGTCCATGCTGATAACAGGGAATTAATACGGAAACTTTGCCGAGCTCAAAAATGGGATCGTTCTCTAGCATATCTTGCACTCATAGGGGTTTATTCTCGGGTTTGCCTAATAAACCTTTGAGTTTTTTACTTAGCCTACTTTTCCAAGTGCGGAAAATTGTGGTCAGGTGATCGCGGATCACATATTGCCAGCGCCAAGGCCAAGATAAATTCTTCAGCCTGTACTTAAGAAACAGATCGCGATTGGGCATATTTGGCCCGTGACCAAAGCCTGCCCAGTGGGTATATAGTATTCTTTTCCCATTTACCTTGTGAGTATTATCGGCAAACTCTATCTTAAATTTTGCCCACTCGGAGCCTAGATCGGGGATAGCCTCAGTAATGGCTTGGGTTTTCAGCCCCTTAATATCCACACAGTAGTTGACAAAAGGCTGGACAATACAATTATCAGCAAAATGCTGTCTGATTGTGGCTGCTTGTTCAGCCAACTCTTGAATATCATCTAGGCTAAAAGCTCCCCGGGAAGATATAAAAGAGCCTGCGTTGAAACCATTTGCCCTATGCTCTCGGATCATTTTATCTCTAAACTCCCCCTCTTTATAGACCTGATCGAATATACCCCTATAGTAGTACATAAATTCTAATTCAGAGTTGATATAGGTTTGGAACAGCTCTTGCAAGCTATCTAAAACAATAATGTCAGAATCTAGAAAGATAAAATGCTCTAGGGGTCCCCAGAAGATGGAAAAAATACGAAATCTGTGATTATGTATATCGTCGATACCCCTTACTTTTGCTCCCACTCCATCTAATAGCTCCAAGTTTATATCGCGATAAAAATTGAAATTGTATTTCTGAGAAATTTTACTTAGTTGGGATATATTATCATTAAAAGGTATAACATATAGAGGGCATTCAGGCTCATAGGCCCTGAGACTTTCTAAGAAAGGAATCATCCATTCCAAAACCTGATCATTAGCTAAACAGTATATACCTACTTTTCCAAGCGTCTTCATGGGTTAAGATTTATCAACGAGTTTCCGCTATTCTACTCAGGGACACTTTTCTTGTCAATCTCAGGGAAAAGGAAAATCCTCAACGCTTACGGTCAAGTAAATTGTGGCCAGAGCTACAAGTCCGTCAAGATACAACAATTTCACCGCCAAGGATAAAGTTAGTATTTTGTTCCTTTCCTGTTCCATCCTTTCAAGCCACGAGGACTCTAAGGACAGGCAAGATCTCAACCTAATTCGTTGCTAGGTCTTGCCGGAGCCGGTCTCTAAATCGGTTAACTGTGATATAAATATTTTTAGATGGGAGCAGTAGAAACTTATGAGCAACGGAATCTGTACTTTGGCTAACGATCGGGTTTACGATCAGCTAGTGGCTCTGCTGAATAGCATTGAGGCGAATGGGGGAAAAGACTTACCAGTTTGTGTCTACCCCTACGATGACCAAACCGAGGAAATTGCCAAGTTAATCGCTCAACGCCCCCAAGTTGAACTGTATCGCGAGCGGGAGTCGATGGAGAGGTGGGATAATTTTGCCAAAGCAGCCTGGGATTCCCATCCTACAGCCCGCATCAGGTGGCAGCAAGCGGGAAGCAATGGCTATCATCGTTTTGGTACCCATCGTCGCTACTGTGCCTTTGACGGCCCCTTTGACCGATTTGTCTATATGGACGCGGATACCTTACTTTTGTCTCCCATAGACTATTTCTGGGAAAAGCTAGACGATTATGATTGTGTTATCTACGATTATCAGTATAAAGATCCCTCGCACGTCTATGAAGTTAGTTCGCCAAAGTTACTGAAAATATTCTCCGAAGAACGGATCAAAAAAGAGATTTTCTGTTCAGGAATCTATGCTTCTAAAAAAAACTTATTTGAGGAAGAAAAGAGAAATTGGATTCTGGAACAATTGCGTTCGGGAGAGTCAGAGATTATCTATCCCATGGCAGTGGATCAACCTCTTCTAAACTACATGATGATGAGAACAGGTACTTCTATATACAATTATGCTTTGAATACTCCTCCAGAAAAGAGAGTAGGTAACTGCGTTACCGATCCCAAATTTGTCGAAAAAGATAATTTATTGTATGATAAAGGATATAGGTTAATTTACCTTCATTATATTGGGATTTCAAGCAGTTTCTTTACTAGATGTTGCCAGGGAGAAAATATAGATTTTCCCTATCGCAGTTTATTTTTATATTATCGCTATCTCTACGAACCTGAAAATTATCCTCAATTTAAATCCAGTCCTGTCTGGTACAATCAACCTAAAAGTTTAGGAAAAAGAATGAAGGAAAAATTACAGAGAATAGCCCGTAAAGTTTTTTCTAACTAATAACAAGAGGTTAATTTGTGACAGAAAAAATAGTAGGTATGCTCAGCAGCTATCCCAATTTAAATCAGGGAGATTGGCTATGGAAACAAACTCCTTATTCCATGGGAGTTTGGGGTAATATTTCCATGCAAGCTAACGCTCCTGAGCCAGATTACTTGTTACTTTATCAGTTTGATTTTCCGGAACCAAAGAAAGAGCAAGGCGGCTGGAAAAATTGGCTCAAAAAACCAGCAAAGCCACAGCAGGCACTTCCATCTATTTTGGGGAGAGTTCCCAAGGAACGCATTATCTATCTCTTAAGAGAACCGCCCTTACCAGAAGTGTTATCGACCAATCTGGAAAATTACCGCATCGCCAGCGAGTATTGTGGCTATGTATCAGGTCCGGATGATTACGCGCCTCAACCATACTATATGCCTGCCGACTGGCACATAAGCAACAGCTTTCGAGATCTGGCCGATTTGCCCTGTCCGGAAAAAATTCGCCTCTGCTCTTGGATTACCTCTGGAACTACCCGCACAGCCAATCATCGCCACCGTTTGTCCTTTATGCAGCTAATCAAAGATAACGAACTTCCTTTCGATTTTTATGGGCGAGGTTTGCCGGACTGGACGGGTTCGAGAGGCTCGGTACAAAATAAATGGAATGTCCTAGCTCCCTACTACTACAATCTGGCCATAGAAAACTACGCACAGAGTAGGTGGTATATCAGCGAAAAGCTCTGGGATCCGCTATTAGCTTGGTGTCTACCTATTTATTACGGTGGAGCGGATGCAGAGAAACTATTGCCACCGAAAAGTTTCTTACGCCTGCCCAGTTTGGATCAAAAAGGAGTTGATTATTTGCGAGAGGTCACTTCTAGTTTGGATGCTTGGCACGAAGCGAAAGAAGCGATCGCCGAAGCGAGACAAGTTATCCTGTACGAGCTGAATCTACTTAACTGGCTCTCTAATTTCGTGGTATCCTAAATGCCAATGGTTCTCTTCGGTTTTGTTGGCAAATTGTTCTATATGATGCCTATTAGCCGCAACTATGAATGCTCCTAAATCAGGACGAAAACTGGGACGGTAGGGACAGAAGGTGTTTTCCTGAGTACAGGATAAACAAGAGAGCCAAGCAATTGTTAAAACAAGTATTTCGTATATTGGTGGTTAAAAAATGCTGAAAAAAACTATTGGAGTCTATATGCCCTATTTTATGGGAGGAGGTGCTGAATCTGTGGCTCTCTGGATACTAGAAGCCTTAAAAGAAAAATATGACTTAACTCTTTTCACCTTTTACTATCCAGACTGGGAAAAGCTAAATAAGTTGTATGAAACATCCCTCAGTCCCAAAGAAGTTAAAGTTGTTTCTGTATTACCAAAAAGTTGGCAAGGCATCTCAGAGTTTCTCATCAGTAATAATCCTCATTTTCGGCAGATATCCATTCATTTAAGCCTGCGTTATTTAAAAGAAAGAGCCAAAAATTATTCCTTGGTGATATCAGCTTGTAATGCGGCCGATCTAGGCGTACCAGGAATCCAATATATCAATTGGGTTAAAGTCCTTGAAGGTGGTAAAATACACCAGAATATGCCCTACCTAAATATCTCCAATTTTTCTGTAGATAACCTCAAAAAGAATCTGTCTATTTCTAACTCTTTTGATGTAGCCAAAGCAGTCAAAGAAGTTTACGGGCTTGATAGTACCGTTATCTATCCCCCAGTGGTCATTCCCGTTAAGGATATTGCTCCGGAGCAAAAAGAGAATGCTTTTGTAATTAGCGGTAGGTTAACAGTAGATAAAAGTCCAGATTTCGGCATTAAAGTCTTAAAAGCAGTGCGGGAGAGAGGATTTTCCATCAAACTCCATATAACTGGGGGAGCTGGGGGAGCTTTTAATAAAAAGTATCAACACTATATTGAACAATTGGTAGCAGAAAATTCCGACTGGATTCAACTGTATAAGGATCTTCCCTATGCAGATTATTGTAATATACTGTACAAATGTAGGTATGGTATCCATCCCAAGAAAGACCAGTTTGGTATCTCCGTAGCCGAAATGGTGAGAGCAGATATCATTCCCTTTGTACAGAAAATAGGAGGTCAAACTGAAATCGTCGGTAAGCACAATACAGAATTGCAATTTAACAGTATGGAAGAAGCAGTAGAAAAGATTATTGCAGTAATTAGTAATGAAAAGAAACAGGAAGAGCTTTTAATGTCCCTCTCCCATCAAAAGTCTCTTTTTTCATCAGAGAAATTTCAAAGGGAAATCAGTCAATTTGTAGATAATTATTTCTCTGACAACGTTTCCGAAACCTAGGCAAGAGATTCTAACGCTTGCACATACTATGTGACTACATCATCCCAGGTCCACAGGCGGGGAGCATCTCACTTGTGCAACAAGTATTAATGCTTATGGCTGTCAAAAACTATAAAACCTTGAACTTTAAACCCCAACTAAGTTGAGACCCGTAGTTTTTCCTCCTCTATTTTAAGATGAGTTTTACTCCATAAGTGATCGGCCAAAACGAGAGGCACGCTATATTGATCACTATTCTAAAATGGAAGCAGGGGATTTTTGCTTGAATCTATGACTGTAACACTGCTTGCACCACCGGCTGAAATAATTCACCTGTCCGGGATTAGCTGGAAAACCTACGAAACGCTGCTCGCAGAAATGAGCGATCGCCGTCTCCGGCTGACCTACAATCGTGGCAATTTAGAAATCATGGCTCCTTCGACCGGACACGAATTTAGTAAAACCCTCATCGGTCGCTTTGTCAAAACCCTAGCGGAAGAATCAGCAGTCCCGATTTATCCCCTCGGTTCTACCACCTTTAAACGCCCTCAATTAAGCGGTGCAGAACCCGATGAATGTTTTTATATTGATAATATTGAGGCGGTTCGGGGGAAAAAGCGACTGGACTTAAATGAAGACCCACCACCGGATTTAGTCATAGAAATTGATGTCACCAGCAGTTCTCAAAATCGCCTTCAGGTTTATGCAGATCTAGGCGTGGCAGAGGTTTGGGTTTATAATGGGGAATCTCTGGTTATCCAACAATTACAAAATGGCAGTTATATCACCTCCCCAACCAGTCAATTTTTTATAAATATTCCTATTTCAGAGATTGCTATATTTTTACAACAAGCTGAGACATTGGATTACCTAGAGTTAGTAAAAGCATTTGGGACTTGCGCTTTGATAATGTACCTTTTGGGCGAACGCAGTTCGCCCCTACATTGTGGACAAAATCGGTTACTGTAGGGGCGCAAAGCCTGCGCCCTCCGATCGATCAGGTTTGCTGATCGATCGGAGGGCGAGAGCCTTCGAGAGCCCCCGCAGCTAAGGGACTTGCGCTTTGATAATATGCCATCTGGCTGGTCTGATTCTTCTACAGAGCGATTTTCTGGCTGGGATATTATTCCCACGCAAGTCCCTTTCGGAATTGGGTAAGAAGTCAGTTGAAAAAATAAATCTGAACTGGAGTCTCAAAAATGGGAACTAACAACTTTTCCTTTTTGGGTCGTTGGTCGTCAATACCAAATCAGGTTACACCTCATCGACCCAAAGGTTAATGCGGATGGAGGGACTCGAACCCACACATCGAAAAGATACTAGAACCTAAATCTAGCGCGTCTACCAATTCCGCCACATCCGCAAATATGTCACCTTACCCTATCATAGCATAAGATACTATAGGAAAGATAAAATTTTTTATTCTTAATAATTTTATGCTCTTAGGTTTTGTCTTTCAGTCTCCCGGCCCCGTCCTCTGGGAGATTGGACCGATTTCGGTGCGCTGGTATGGATTTCTCATCGCTATGGCGGTATTATTGGGTGTCACCCTCTCCCAGTACCTCGCCCAAAAAAGAGCGATCAATCCCGATTTAATCGCTGATTTGGCCATTTGGTTAGTAGTGGGGGCCATACCTGCAGCCCGTTTGTACTATGTTCTCTTTCAGTGGCAAGAATACGCGCAAAATCCTGCCGATATTATCGCCATTTGGAAGGGAGGTATCGCTATTCACGGGGCAATTATCGGGGGTTTGCTGGCAGCCCTAATCTTTGCTCGCATTAATCGGGTTTCTCTTTGGCAATTACTCGATCTGGTGGCCCCTTCCGTCATTCTCGGTCAAGCGATTGGACGTTGGGGTAACTTTTTTAATTCGGAAGCTTTTGGCAGTCCGACTAATTTACCTTGGAGGTTGTTTATTCCTCCCGCTAGTCGTCCTTTAAAATATATCACCGTCGATTATTTTCACCCCACCTTTCTCTACGAATCTATCTGGAATCTGGGAGTTTTTGCCCTACTCATCTATCTATTTTTCTGGGGTTTAAAACACCCTAGTAAATTAAAAATTGGCACCCTTACCCTAGTCTATTTTATCGCCTACAGTCTTGGTAGATTCTGGATCGAAGGACTACGCACCGATAGTTTAATGTTTGGGCTTTTGAAAATGGCGCAAATAATTAGTTTAGTAGCGATCGCTGTTGGTCTTTTCGGTTTATTCTGGTTATATAAACTGCAGCGTCCTTTACCGGATGTGGTGGCGACCGTCAGTTATAATCAAAAGTTACCCTAGCTAACCCTGACAATGGATCTAGTAACAATTTTTCAACAGGTTTTAAACGGTTTATCGATCGGTAGTGTCTATGCTATTTTTGCCCTCGGTTACACTTTGATTTTTTCCATTCTAGGAATTATCAATTTTGCCCATGGCGCAATTTTTACCCTCGGCGCCTATTTTACCTATGCTCTAACGGGGGGAGTTTTCGGTTTTAATGGTCTATTAGCTAATGCCAAATTACCCTTTTCTTTACCCTTTTTTTTAGCACTTTTGCTAGGCTGTATCCTTTCAGGTTTCACCTCGGTTCTTCTGGAAAGATTAGCCTTCAAACCCCTCCGGGTAAGGGGTTCCGATTCTCTCTTAACTCTGGTTTCTAGTCTAGGGGCAGCCGTGGTAATTGTCAATGTTATTCAATACTTATTCGGAGCAGAAATTTATACTTTTCCCGATGATATTTATGGCAATCTTCCCCCCGCAATTAATTTTGGTACAGCCGATCGCCCCGTGGCAATTCGCACAATTCAGATTATTATTTTTCTGGTTTCAGCAGTTATGGTGGCTTTACTAACTTATTGGGTTAATTTTACCAAAATGGGCAAAGCTTTACAAGCAGTAGCTGAAGATGTCACCACGGCCAGTTTGTTGGGGATCAATCCCGAAAAATTTATCGTGATTACTTTTTTTATTAGTGGTGCCTTGGCAGGTTTAGCAGGAACTTTAGTCGGTTCTAGTGTTAGTATTGCCGGTCCATATTTCGGTATTGCTTTCGGATTAAAAGGTTTAGGAGTGATTGTTTTAGGGGGATTGGGAAGTATCCCCGGAGCAGTAATCGGTGGTTTATTATTGGGTATTGCCGAAGCTTTTGTTCCCGCAGAATATTCCGGTTATCGAGAAGCGATCGCTTTTGCTATTCTCTTTATTATGTTGTTAGTTCGTCCCCAGGGTTTACTAGGCAGAAAGTTAATTCAAAAAGTCTAATTCGGTTTAATTGTCCGCGAGAAAAACTGTTTTTCCCAACAAAGAAGATTGATAGGCAGCGTAGGCCACTTCTAGGGCATAAAAACTGGCTTGGGGAGTAACATAAAGAGGAGACCGATCGAACAGATAATCTAGCACCATGGCGGTATCTTTAGCAAAAAGACCACGACGGGTTTCCACTTCTAAAACTTGGCTACCTTCACTATTAATTAACTGCCCTTTTTCCCCTTCAAAAATTAAGCTGCCCCCCTCACCATGAATAGTGAAAGTTCGCTCATTTTGCCAAAAAACTTCGCCTTTGCCGTAGGTAACTTCGGCAATTAAGCCATTTTTAAATAATAACTGCGCCTCACACAAACAGGCCAGAAAATAATCGGATTCCGGGGCATTCCAATAACGACAATGACAGGATACGGACTCCACTTCCCCAAATAAATTAGTAAAGCGATGGATACGAGAAAGGGCAGCAATCAAAGGAAACCCGAATAAATCCCGATGAAATGTCCAGCGCCGGGGTGCTGGTCTGCCGGGGGCGATTGTGGTATAACGGGCTAGGTGGATATTGCCGAGGCTGTCTAAATACTGCTGTTGGGTTTGATGCAGTCCCCCCAAAAGTTCAATATGTTCGACGTGCAGTAATTTGTTCTCGGTTTCGGCTAGGGTGATTAATTCTGCTGCCGCTGCCGGGTGAAAAGCCAGAGGATACTCGACGATAACGTGCTTACCAGATTTTAAGGCAGTACGGGCGATCGAGGCATGGGCCTGATTAACGTTGGCAATGACAATCAGATCGAGATCAGGATGACTGGCCAGGCTTATTGCCGAATCTAGGGCAGAAATTTGGTATTTTTGCGAGAAATTAACGATCGATTCGGGACTATTACCGCTAAAATACAGAAGCTGGGCGCGATCGTCGGCTTGCAAGCTTTCAGCGCGACGTTGAGCGGCGAACCCTGTGCCAACTATACCAATTTTTAAGGGACGATGAGAAGTCATCAGGGGCATTCTGGCGACATTAATTATCGGGAAGTGGGGTGTGGGGTGCGGGGTGCGGGGAGAATAAATAAAAACAATCTCCTGACTCTTGCCGACTGCCTCTTGCTTTTCCCAGCTTTATCTTAGCAATCAACTCATCTATTATCTCAAAAATAGCGCCCTGAAAGATGTGGGAGGGTGAATTCATATTTTTAATGGGCAACGCCAATTTTTTGCTCCTGTTTAGGCCCTAGATATTCTAAACCGCCATCGGTTGTCGGGGAGCATGACGACTAGGGGAAACCACTACGGGAGTGGGCGACACTGCACAGGTTAATTCTAGAGACTGTTCTAAACTAACCACCCGATTGAGTTCTTGCCATTCAGTGCCAAAAGGAGGCATCGCTAGAGCGCAGGCTTTCCAATGAGCTTCGACGGGAACATCTAGTTGTTGACAAGTGCCACCGCGCCGACCTTGGGTTTGATAGTATCGGCAGTATCGACAGGAAGAAGTAAGAAAGTTTGCGGCTTGCATGGGTTGGCTTTAAAAGGAAGATGATTATAAGGAACTCAAGGGATGACTCTCTTTTCGCTCTGTGTAATATTGTCCTACCCCGTGCCAAGGGTATTTTCCTGACTAGCATAGCTAGGACTGATACGCCATATAGTTTTTAGTGATCCCCAAAAAAAATTTTGTTTTTAGAATCTTTTAATAGTTACTTTGCAAAAAGCAGCACTGTCTCAAAACAGAGGAGTTAAACTCAGTTGTGGCCGAGGTTATCGGCTCTGGTATCGGCGATAACAAAGCGGGGATCAAGCCTTAGCCGAATAGAATTGATGAATACAGGTTCAATTAAGACAGAAAAGATCGGCCAATTGATTCCCGACTCAAAAGCACTCTTTCCACAAGACTATTAAGAAATTGAATCTTTTACCCCGCCCGACTGGGCAAAACAAAAAGCACAACATTGCCAACGCTCAAGCTCTCCGGAGGGACTGGGAGACTGACAACGAGGACAAATTGGCCAGGATCGGGTTCTATGAACTATTTTCTGGCTCCAACTCTCTAAACTGTCCGGTTGCCGGGGATTTTCTGGCGGTTTTTCCGGGGTGACATAACTAGGATGATCTCTCAGGGATTTAGGTGCGATCGCTTCTGGAGGAATTAACTGACTATCTTGCTGCCAACGGGCAGCAGAAAAGCGGATATCGCCCAAGGGAGTCTCTAACTGACTATTAAGCCGTTTTAATAAGCTATAGCGTTGTAAAGACAATTCCTGTGCTAAAGCGGCGCTACTGGTAGCCACCGATAAAACCCCGCGATTGAGGGAAAAAGGCCGAGTTTGCTCCAACAGACGGGGATTAATAATTTTTGGCCATAATTGCAGCACTTGCTCATAGTGGCGATATTCTTCCCAACCCGCCTGTTGAGTAATAACCGCTAAAATTTTGTCAAGAGAATGTAAAGACATCTGGAAAATCTAGAGAGTACCACGTTAGACTAGGACGAAAAAAACCCTAAGTAGCTGGTTATAATTAAATTAAAAATGGATTTTAGGTTCGATCCCCCCTGCCCCCCTTGATAAGGGGGGTGCCGATCCCCCCTTAGTCTCCCCTTGATAAGGGGGGTGCCGATCCCCCCTTAGTCCCCCCTTGATAAGGGGGGTGCCGATCCCCCCTTAGTCCCCCCTTGATAAGGGGTGTTTCTGATAATTTTTAACGCCTACCTACTTAACTTTTCAGCATAACCCTATAATACCGTCATGAAATCCGATCGACCCCCATCCTCCCAAGATTTGCCCCTCTCGATCGTCCATCAACCCAGTTCATCCATTGATCCCGCTCAGGAACCAGAATACCTAGAAGCTACTGTCATTAACGTCTATCCCCCAGCTAAAGATGTCTTTTTTACCCCTTGGGGCATCCGGGCAATGGTGATCTTTTTAATTGCTAATAGTCTCCTCAGTCTCAATCAATGGTTAACCAACACCACCCCGAGGAAAGCTGAGACTTCGCTGCTGGGTCAGCACAAAAATAACTCCCGCCACCTCGATCGATTGATAGCGATCGCTCGTCCAGTAGAGAAAACTCCTCAAACCAGTCCGATCGTTAATATTCCCGCTCCTCCCGTTAAAACTAGCCCGATCGCTAACATTCCCGCTCCACCAGTGGTTCAGAGTCCCCCCACCGCCATCAATCTGACTAACGCCCTCTTACCCCCGAATCCGCCACCGTCCCTCATACCCGCCCATCCATTACCCGTCAGTAAGATCCAGCAATCTTTACCCGTCGCCCCCCCGGACCCCAATACCCCGCCCGTATCTTCCCTCGTTTCCCCACCACCGCCACCACCGCCCCAAGTCACCCCCGCCCCCTCTCCGGCGGTCATTAACGAACGAATGTTAGAGGAATTGCGCCAAAGAGAAGAATCACCCGCTAATTTACCCTTTTTTCAACGGGAAAAAGCCCGTCGTCTGGCTAATCAAAACCCACAGGATGCCACGGAGTTAATGAAACAGTTACCGCCAGAATTACAAGCATCCCCTTCTCCCTCTCCCAGTAGTCCGGCACCCCCAGAAACAGCCGATCCCTCCCAGTCCCCCGTCCCTAGTTCTATCATTATTGATAGGAGCGGCACTTCGGTAAACTATTAGGGTTGGTATCGGGAGGACGGTAATGGGTTTGTTTGAGCGCATGGGCCAAGCAATTCGCGCCCAAGTCAATAGTCTGATTCAGGAAAATCAAGATCCGGAAAAACTGCTGGAAAAAGCGATCTTGGCGATGGAAGGGGAATTGATCCAAATGCGACAAGCCCTAGCGGCAGCCGTCGCTACCCAGAAACGCACCGAGCGCCAACGACAACAACAGGAAAAAGCCGCCCAAACTTGGCACGAACGCGCCCAATTAGCCCTACATCACGGTAACGAAGAACTCGCCCGTCAAGCTCTCAGCCAATGGCAAACCTATCAAAGTCAGATCGCCCCCCTACAAACCTCCCTGCAACAACAGACGGCTATTATACAAAAGTTAAAGAAAGAACTCTTGACAATTGAACGCAAATATGCTGAGATGAAAGCACAGAAAAGCCTTTATCTGGCCAGATTGCGATCAGCGAGTGCCAGTCAAAAAGCCCAAGAAATTATGGGCAGTTTGAACAGCAGTCAGATGGGTACTATTTTCGAGAAATTAGAAGCAAAAGTCCTAGAAGCCGAATCCCAAGCCGATTTAATCGGGTATAAAGACCCCTTAGAGCGACAATTCCAAGATTTGGAGGGACAAAAACAAATTGAAGCGGAATTACTCAAGTTAAAACAAGAAAACTTGGATGAGTGATGTGGGGTGTAGGGTGTGGGGTGTGGGGTGTGGGGTGTAGGGTGTGGGGTGTGGGGAGAAAAAAGCTGTCTCCTGACTCTTGACTCCTAACTCCTATCGCCTATCCTAGCTCTCGTGGTTTATATTAGAGAATAAGCCGTTAGGCAAGATAGGAAATTTTAAGAACAGTTAACTGATTTAGTACACACCGAGAGGAACAAGAGCGTCATGGGTTTATTCGATCGCCTTAGCCGAGTTGTCCGAGCTAACCTCAATGATATGGTGAGCAAGGCTGAAGATCCAGAAAAAATGCTGGAGCAAGCTGTCAGTGAGATGCAAGAGGATCTAGTACAGGTACGTCAAGCGGTTGCTAGAGCGATCGCCGAACAACGACAAACGGAACAAAAATACAGCAAAGACCAGTCAGAAGCCAATAAATGGGAACAAAGAGCCAAATTAGCCCTTGCTAAAGGGGATGAAAATCTCGCCAGGGAAGCTCTTAAACGCAAGAAAGATTGCACGGAAACCGCCGCCATTCTCAAAAATCAACTGGATCAGCAAACGGTACAGGTAGATAGTCTGAGAAAAAACTTGATCGCGCTCGAAAGTAAGATTTCTGAGGCAAAAACCAAGAAAAATATGTTAGTAGCTCGCTCCAGAGCCGCAAAAGCTAACGAAGAACTCCAAAAAACCCTCGGCAGTATCAATACCAGTAGTTCCGTGGGTGCTTTTGAGCGCATGGAAGCAAAAGTTATCGAGTTAGAAGCCAGTAGTCAAGCTTACGGTGAATTGGAGGGCATTGGCATCGAACATCAATTCGCTGCACTAGAAGCGGGTAGCGATGTGGAGGATGAATTAGCAATGCTGAAAGCACAAATGCCTGGCGGAGCATTACCCCCCAGCACAACTTCTAGTCAACCCACTTTACCCCAAGCAACCACCGTCAGGGATTCGGTAGTGGATGCGGAATTAGAGGAATTGCGATCGAAGTTAAAAGAACTGTAAAACTTTGAGAGCGTCGAGACGTACTATCTACGGTACGTCTCTATTTATTAATTTTGTCGTTGAGATAGGGAATATTAATTGCTAGTCATAATTAACCATCACTATTATGCGGGATGATTTATCTAATTTACGTTCCTCAATTATCGAAGTAATTGCCTTACAAAAAAGAGCCGAACAACAGTACAACCAAGCACAAGCTGAAGTTTTAAAATGGGAAGAAAGAGTTAAACTCGCTCTAGATAAAGGTGATGAGTCTCTGGCACGAGAAGCTAATATAAAGAAAAAACATCACATTAATACCGCAAATATTATTAAAAATCAACTGGAAAAACTGAATATCCAAGTTGATAAACTGAAAGAAAAATTGCCAATTTTAGAAAGAAAGATTAACGAAAAAAGTATCGGCAGTATAGATACTATTTACCCTTCAGCTTTTGAGCGCATGGAAGCAAAATTTATGCAGTCAGAAGCCAGTAGTCAAGCTGACGGTGAATTGGTTGACATCGATTCACTAGAAGCGAGTAGCGATGTGGATGATGAATTAGCACTGCTAAAAGCACAAATGTCCGGGGGAGCATTACCGGGTACAACTTCTAATCAAAGCGATTTACCTCCAGCAAACACCCTCAAGGATTCAGCAGTAGATGCAGAAATAGAGGAATTGCGATCGAAGTTAAAAGAACTGTAAAACTTTGAGATTGTCGAGACCTATTACAGCCTTTCTCATCAATATGAAGTATAACCTAAATTGGTATCTACGACTGAAAACTGACTACTGTTAAACTTTCCAGCGTTTCCCAGAACGAAAACTTTGTACCTCATCATTATAAAAAAAATTCCCAAACAATGCCGCTCAAAACCCTTTAATTCTGAAGATAATCCTAAGATTCAGCCCGAAAAAGAGCCAGAAAGGTGAGGATAGCTAGGATGGAAGTGAAAAGCAATTTTGACTCGAAATTATCCCAAGGGATCGATCGCATTTAACGAAACCCTTACCCCAACAGCATAAGACAAGAGAAGGACTTATTAAGGAGAAACCCAGCCATGAAAATCGGCGTAATCAAAGAAAGTGACCAAGGCGAGGCGCGGGTGGCGCTAGTGCCGGATACCGTCGCCCGTTTAGTCAAGGCGGGATTTGAGGTAATTGTCCAAAATGGGGCGGGAATTAGTGCCAACTTTGCCGATAGTGCCTATAGTGCCGTGGGAGCCGCCCTGAGCGAAAACAGCGAATATATCTATGAAACTGCCGATATTATTCTCAAAGTCGTCCCTCCTAGCGATAGCGAGATCGATCGCCTGAAAGGTGGCGGTATCCTCATCGGCTTTCTCGATCCCCTGCGGCAACCCCGGCGCATTGCCAAATTAGCCGATCGCGGGATCACCGCTTTGAGCATGGAATTAATTCCCCGCAGTAGTCGCGCCCAGAGTATGGATGCCCTCTCCTCTCAGGCTAACCTCGCCGGTTACAAAGCGGTACTCCTCGCCGCCGTTGAGCTGCCGAAAATGTTCCCGATGATGACTACCGCCGCCGGTACGATCGCCCCCGCCAAAGTGCTGGTATTGGGGGCAGGAGTTGCCGGATTGCAAGCTTGCGCTACCGCCCGCCGTTTGGGGGCAGTGGTGGAGGCTTTTGATATTCGTCCGCAAGTTAAAGAAGAAGTGCAGAGTGTCGGGGCGAAATTTATTGAAATGCCCCTAGAAGAAGATACCGTCGCCGATAACGGTTATGCCAAAGAGGTTTCTCTTAGCACACAGGAGCGCATTTGTCAAGCCCTAACGGAACCAATTAAGCGGGCTGATGTGGTGATCACCACGGCCCAAGTACCGGGGAAACAAGCTCCGCTGCTCGTCACCAAAGAAATGATCGCCACCATGAAAGCGGGGTCGGTAATCGTTGATTTAGCGGCGGAACAGGGCGGAAATTGCGCCTACACCCAACCGGGACGAGAAATCATTGTTAATGGGGTAAAAATCGTCGGAGCCGTTAATCTTCCAGCTACAGTGGCCACCAATGCCAGCCAGATGTACGCCAAAAACCTGCAAATGCTGCTACAGCTTTTAGTCAGCAAAGAGGGCAGTTTAAACCTCGATTTTGCCGATGACATCATTGATAGTGCCTGTGTCACCCACGCTGGCGAAATCCGCAACCAACGCATTAAATCCGCCCTCAGTGAACAGTTATCCGCTTTTTAGCTATCAGGAGGCAAAAGGCAAAAGGCAGAAGGCAGAAGGCAGAAGGCAGCTTTATTCTCCCCACACCCCACACCCCACACCCCACACCCCACACCCCACACCCTATCCCCTATTTCTTTAACCAATGACTGCCCAACTTTTAACCGCTTTAGTGGTATTTGTCCTCGCTTCCTTTGTCGGTTTCGAGGTGATCAATAAAGTCCCTCCCACTCTCCATACACCCCTGATGTCGGGAGCGAATGCAATTTCAGGTATCGCCGTTGTCGGTGCGCTCCTCATCGCCGGAGGCACGGATTGGCACGAATTAACCGTAATTTTAGGGTTAATTGCCGTTATTTTGGCGATGGTTAACGTGGTCGGTGGTTTTGTCGTTACCGATCGAATGCTGCAAATGTTCAAGAAAAAAGAGGCTAAATCATGAATAATGCCCTGATCACAGGGATCGAGTTATCCTATCTACTCGCCGCCATTTTATTTATCATCGGTCTTAAACAATTATCTTCCCCCGCTACTGCCCGTCAAGGCAATTTTCTGGCTGCCATCGGGATGCTAATCGCCGTTATTGCCACCTTAATCAATCAAGAAATCCTCAGCTATGGTTTAATCGCCGTGGCGTTGGTGATTGGCTCGATTATCGGCCTAGTTTCGGCGCAAAAAGTCCCGATGACAGCTATGCCCCAAATGGTGGCGATTTTTAACGGTTTAGGCGGTGCTGCCAGTGCTTTAATTGCCATGGGCGAATACTGGCGTTTACTGCAAAGTGGTGAAAATATTGCCTTTGACTCGATACTGATCGCTATTTTGGGTATATTGATCGGTGGTGTCACTTTTACTGGTAGTGTCCTCGCTTTTGCCAAATTACAGGAATTAATCAGTGGCGCGCCCGTAACTTTTCCTTTCCAGCAACCCTTTAACATTCTCTTACTACTCACCTTTTTAGGGGGTAGTGTCTATCTCTTTTTTAATCCCACCTCGATCGATGTTTTCCTGACTTTGGTGGGACTTTCCCTAATTTTCGGGGCTTTATTCGTGCTTCCCATCGGCGGCGGCGATATGCCCGTGGTTATCTCCCTCTTAAACTCTTTTTCGGGACTTGCCGCCAGCGTAGTCGGTTTTATCCTGATGAATAGTATGTTGATCATCGCCGGTGCTTTGGTGGGTGCGTCGGGGATTATCCTAACTCAGATCATGTGTAAAGCCATGAATCGATCGCTGGCTAGTGTACTATTTGGGGCATTTGGTACAGGTGCTAGTGCCGGAGGCGAAGCGAGCGCCACTTCTAGCCTCGATAAATCGGTTCATGCTATTGATTCAGAAGAAGGGGCTATGATGCTCGGTTATGCGCGTTCTGTGGTGATTGTACCAGGTTACGGCATGGCAGTGGCCCAAGCACAACACGCAGTGCGAGAATTGGCTGAACAGTTGGAAAAAAATGGCGTTGAGGTTAAATATGCTATTCACCCCGTGGCGGGAAGAATGCCAGGACACATGAATGTACTACTGGCCGAAGCTAATGTTCCCTATCCGCAGCTCTACGATATGGATGATATTAATCCTGAGTTTGAGCGCGTCGATGTGGCGTTAATTATTGGGGCGAATGATGTGGTTAATCCCGCTGCCCGTCATGATAAAGCTAGTCCGATTTATGGAATGCCGATTCTGGACGTGGATAAGGCACAGCACACGATCGTGATTAAGCGCAGTATGCGATCGGGTTTTGCCGGGGTAGAAAACGAATTATTCTACAATCCTAAAACTTTTATGCTCTTTGGTAGCGCTCAAGATGTGGTAGCACAATTAGTATCACAAGTCAAGGATTTGTCATAATTCTTGACAAATAGGACGGGGTTTTCACCCCGTCTTTTTTTTATCGGATTTTTCAGAGTTTAAAGATAATCAAGAACTAATTCCCCTTTGCTCACTTTTTCGGTAATTAAAGTTCTGACTAACTCTAATTCTTCCAGGGTCACTTTACCATCAGACCTCATAGCTAGAGCAATTCTTTCCCTTTCCCCTTGAGTGATCACGCCATCAACACTAGCCTGTTCGATAATAGCGCGCAACTTTTCTAGTTCCTGTTGTTCTTCGGCGGTTAATTCTGCTTGATTAGGACGAGATATTTCCATAAAAATTTCTCCTTGAGGGATCAACACAAACTTGGTAATTTTTTTCTAAGTAGTAGAAGCCATGGCAGTTATCCCCAGTCAGGATCAGGAATTAGGGACGATGCCTAATCAGTTTACGCTTCATATTTGCTCGGAAACCCTCTCAACAAATACGTTTGTATTAAGAAACATTAATAAAGCTGAGAGCCTTGACTATTGCCTCTGGTCTATTCCCTTGCCTCACGGTTAACTTTAATTTTGTTCGACCACTTAGAGTTAGCGAATACATTATAGCAGTTATCTTAATGGTGAGAGAAACCCTTTAGTATAACTTTGTGTCTTTGTACTTGAGAAAAAAAAGCTGTCTTGTCCGCTCCAGAAACTAGGTTAATTTAATCTAATTCTACCTGCAAGGCTCGCAATTTCGCCTCTAGCATTTGCCCTCGTTGTTCAGCAGTTTCTGCCCGTTACGGAATGGGAATGTTTTTTAAACTTAGGGTAGCCTTTCTTTACTTTAACTTTATTTTGGCAATTATCGTAAAACCGAGTAATTGCCCGCAAGGTTCTTTCTACAGCAGTCTGGCAAGCATGGGAGTTTAAATCATCAACAAATTTAAACTCTTTTCTTAATGCTGTGTTGTACCGAAATAACTCTGTTTTGCCAACACCAGGATTATCCATCCAATAACGCAGGACTTTATTCCGAACAAATTGGGTTGTCCGTATTGCCTCATTAATGGCTTCTATCTGATTAGGTTTTGGCTTAACTTTGTATTTTAGTACAAACATTTTGACAATGCTTGACCGAGTATCAACATCTTAATACAAAATTCCTTAAGTTGACAATACATATTTATTTAAAGCTGCCCGACCCTACACTAAAGGAAGGGTTTGTACCCAAATGTTCGATCAAACTAATCCTATTGAAAGATTAAAAAGGGTTTTACCATTATTCAGCAAGCCCTAATTTATACCAATTCTCCAAAGTCTGACTACAGAAGTTTAATCCCCCTAAATGCCCCTTAAAAAGGGGAACTTAAAGGGGGATTTAAATTCGATGTGTAGTTTTCATTTAGAGAAATGGTATTAGGTTATACTTCTGGATGGATGGAAATTAATTTTGCACCACTACAAAATGTGAGACGGGGACGATCACGGAGTTACAGAACCGGTTAGGTTAAGATAAAATACCAGTGGTCGCTTTAATATCACCTAAATAGTCGGTTTTTTGTGTCTTTCCCTCGACTATCGGCTGCTACCACTGGTTTGCTGTTGTTTGTTGTTGTAATCTGAGGAAATATAGTTCTTGCGTTCCCAAGCGCCTGAACTGCATTTGTCTCTCTAGTAAAAATTGTAACAGACAATACCCATTTTGTGTAAAAAAAAGTAAACAATTTGGTAAAAAATTATTTTTTGCGGTAATCTTCAACCCTCTGAGGACAGCCCCAGATTACCGTTTCCTGTTTGTAAACCACCATACCGGGCTTGGCGCCCTTGGGTTTATAGACGTATTTGGGACGGGTATAGACGACGGGAACCTGTTCACTATGGCGAGCGCGGCTATAATAAGCGGCGTAATCGGCAGCAAATTGCAGATCGGCGGCTTCTGGAACTGTACCGGGGTTTAAACGGAGTAAAACGTGACTACCAGGGATTTCTTGGCTATGAAACCAGATATCGTAATCGCTGGCACTACGAAAAGTTAGCCGATCATTTTGACGGTTATTTCTGCCAATCCATAATTCGACTCCAGAGGGAGTAGTAAAGCGCATGGGTTCGGATTCTTTGTTATTCGCCCGATTACGCTGGTAATTGCTTTCTAGATACTTCTGTTGAATTAATTCTTCTTGTATCTCGTCTAATGCCTCTAAATCTTCGCTGCTGCTATAATTTTCTAGTTGACTTAAACTCGATCGCACCTGTTCAAGATAATTAATTTCACTGACCACTTCCTCTAATAAAGGTTCCACCGCTAACCGCGCTCTTTTTAATTTCTGATGTTGTTTATAAAAATATTGGGCATTCTGTACGGGATTTCTTTCGGGATCAAGAGGAATAATTACAGGGTTTCCTGTCTGGAAATCTGCCAAAGTAATGCTAGTCATACCCTGCTGTATTTGCTGCAGATTGGCCATTAATAAATCCCCTTGCTCTTTATAGCGATCAGCATGAGCAGATTCTGCTAGTCTTGTTTGAAATCCCGCCGCTTTAGTTTGCAGTTTAGTCAGTAAAGAGATGACTTTTTGGCTTAATTTTTGCTGTAGTTGTCGAAAGCTTTCTTGATTAATTTGGTCGCTATAATAACGGTTTAATAATTCTTGGACATTTTTAGCCGCTGCCAGCATCTCCTCACCGATAACTGTATAACCTTCTCTCGTCCATCCCGGTTTAAAGGTTTTATTTTCAAGGATTTTTAACCATTCTTGCCAGGCCGAAAAGAGCTTTTCCCAATCATTATTATCTAACTGATCCGTGTTTAATTTTGGGTTAATTTTGGCTTTTTGTAACAGCGATCGAGCGATAACGGGACTAACCCCACGATAGGTACTAACTAGCTGTTTTTCGATAGTTTTAGGGATTAAACTAACTCGGGTTTGCCAACTGCTCAAGGATTCTTCTAAACTGGGTTCTGTTGCCAATAAAACGGGGGGTAGTTGATAGGTTTGTCCCGTTTGTACGGTGCGAACACTAGACTGGGTAGCATTAACTTGATGGGCAACGGTGACAATTTGATTGTCAGCCGCAGTTAAAATGACATTGCTATATTTGCCCATAATTTCTATATACAAATGCCACAGCGCCGGATCATCGGGACGTTTGGCAAATTGCAGATCAATGACTCTTTCCCACGGGGCAACAAATGCTAATTTTGTCAGGGCAAAACCATTGAGTTGATGACGCAATTGATCGCTGAAAGTGAAGGTATCAGGGACTTTCGGCGGTGGATCACCAATATGCAGCCGCGCCCCTTGGGGATGCCAAGAAATAATTAACCATCCCTTGCGATCGAAGGTTCGTAAATGGAGGGCGATGGTTTGGCGATCAATTTGATACACTTGTTCTAGTCTGGCTGGCAGCCAAGGGGCGGCAATTTCGGCACAAGTGGCACTGAGGGTGGTAAAGTCTAGGGATTGCATTTTCAGGATTCAGGAGATCTTCTCGATGCCAAAGTTGGCACCGCCAAGCATGAAAATATAATAGCTTCCCACTAAGGCTAAGACAAAAAAGTTGTTTCCTCAATTAAAAACAGATTTGGTGTCAGAATCTATCGGTGGAGGTATCCCAGTCTTAGCCGAAAAGCTGAGGAGCGCCTTTTCTGAGTTTTCTCTGGATGGCTATTAGCAACTGCACAAGCGTCCATCTTCCATGTGAACAATGCGATCAGCAATATCTAAAATCCGATTATCGTGGGTAACGAGTACAATAGTACGGCGCTGTTCTTTGGCTAAACGTTGCATCAAATTTACCACGTCTCGTCCCGTTTTACTATCGAGGGCGGCTGTTGGTTCATCGGCTAAAACTAATGGGGGATTACCGGCCAAAGCTCGTGCGATCGCTACCCTTTGCTTTTGTCCCCCGGATAAGCTATCTGGATAATAGTCGATCCGATGTCCTAAGCCGACTTTTTCTAATATCAAAGCAGCGCGTTCTTCTGTTTCCCGTCCGCCGAGATGTTCCTGAAGCTCGATCGACATTTGTACATTCTGTCTTGCGGTTAGAAAGGGTAACAAATTATGGGCTTGAAAAATATAACCAATTTGACGGCGGGTTTGGACTAATTGTTCTTCACTAGCCCCCCGTAATTCTTTTTCAAAATGCTGTAAGCTTCCTTCTTGAACAGAGCGTAGGCCACCGATTAAGGATAGTAAGGTTGTTTTTCCAGAACCAGAGGGGCCAGTTAAAATAACGATCTCTCCCGCTATGATTTTTAGGTTGATCTGAAAAAGAACTTGTTTTTTCAGCTTTCCTTGACCGAAATAGTGATTGAGGTTTTGAATATCAATAACGTCCATAGACCGCTTTGTTCCTTGAGATGAGGTATAGATATTTGTTTCTTTTTTCTAAAAAATATCGGCTGGATCGGCATCTTGCAATTTTTTAACAGCAGTGGCTCCTGAAACGAAGGCCATGACTAAGGTTAAGATAAAGACAAAAACCGCTCGATCAAGCGACATATTGACAGGTAATAAGGTGGCATTTTTAGTAAACTCATATTGAATATTAGCGATCAAAAAACCTGGAATATATCCGAGAACAGCAATTAAAAAAGCCTGTTGTAAAACCATTGATAAGAGATAGCTATGACGATAGCCCATCGCTTTTAGGGTGGCGTATTCTGAAAGATGTTCCGAAACATTTGTATAGAGAATTTGATAGACAACGACAATTCCAACAATAATTCCCAGGATAACACCTAAATTAAAAATGAAACCAATCGCCGTACTACTTTGCCAATAATTCTTCTCAAATTGAATCAACTGTTGCTTTGATAAAACTTTAATATCATTAGGTAAATATGCTTGAATATCTTCGATAAATTTATTGATATTAGTTCCTGGTTTTAGACGAATTAAGCCAATATTAATTAATCCATAAGAACGGTTGCTAAAAATTCTTAAAAAATTCAAATGGCTCATGATTAAATTACCATCTGAACCAAAAGAAGTTCCCAGTTTAAATAAGCCAGCGACTTCTATTTTGCGGTTGTTACCCTTATTGCTAACCTCAGTAATAACCGATCCCTTTTTTTTAAAATTAGCAACAATAGGACCAAATTCAGAGCGAGAATCTTGATCAAATAAAACTTGATCGGGAAGTTTTAATAGCTCCATATTTTCTGCGAGACCGGGTAAATCAAATGCCAAATGTTTAAGATCAAATCCAATCACGAATATATTACGCCAATAATTACGAGTTTCAGGGTTTTTCCACTGAGCAAAATCTAAATAAATCGGGCTGACAAAATCTACTTCTTCAAAAGCCAAGGTTTGGAGTAATCGCCGTTGAGGAAAACTTTCCATGCCAATCAGTGAAGTGGTACGAGGACTAATTAAAAAACAGTCCCCTTGTAGAGCTTGGTGAAGCCGAACAGCACTATCAAACAAAGCATCCCGAATCCCCAATTGCATAAAGACAATTACAACCGCAAAAATAACCCCCGATAGAGCCACCAGTAACCTGGTTTTTTGGTAGCGTAATTGCAACCAAGCTGTCGGTAACTTCCCGTGGAATATTTTCATCTTTTGCTCCTCCTAAAGATTCTAGATTGCTCGCGGCTGACTTGTTGACAAATACTACTCCTTATTTAAGACTTTGACCTAACATTATCTCAAGGCTAAAAGTCTTTCTAGATAAGAAATTTAACTAAATAGGTATTCATTTCATATATAGAACTATTTAGTTAGCGCACAACCTAAAAGCAGGCTGTGATTGGGTTATAATTTTTCGATAGCTCTTTTAAAGATTAGTTTTGTTCGTATCGATCACCACATTGACTTGTAAATTAGTCAAGTTAGCCACTTTCTTACTAGAAGATGGATCGAGACGAATTTTGACTTCCACCACTCGCGCATCTGCATCAGCAACTGGATCGGTACCCAAGACATCTTTTTTGCCAATTTGTAAGCCAATTTCAGCGACGGTTCCCCTTAGTTCCCCAATCAATCCATCGGTGGTAATTTTTGCCCGTTGTCCTAGTTTAACCCGACTCACATCGGTTTCGTAAACTTCGCTAGTGACATACATTTGACTGGTTTGACCGAGATCGAGGATGCCTTTATCACCAATTAATTCACCGGGCCAAGTATAAATTTTGAGAATTTGCCCCGCTTTGGGAGCTTTGACAAAAGCTAAATCTAAATCAGCTTTTGCTTTTTGGACAGCACTTTTAGCGGCGATTAATTGGGATTGAGCAACTTCAACATCTACGGGACGGACTTCCGCAACCGCATCTAAGGTCGCTTGATTTTCTTTGATTTTCTGATCTAGAGTTGCTACCGTGCGCTGAAGATTAGCTTCAGCTTCATCAATTCTTGCGGTTAGAGTGGTGACAATTCGACTTAAATTAGCGTTGGCTTCTCGCAGACTTTCTTGGCTAGTTTGAGCCATCAGACAGAAGCGATCGCGTTCTTGCTCTGAGACCGCACCTTCTTGGTATAGAGTATGGTAACGCTGACAATCTTTTTGAGCATTGTGAAACTCAGCTTTAATGCGCTCAATAGTGGCATACTGAGCCATTTTTTCCCCTTGTAATTGAGCCGTTAAACTGGCAATAGTAGCTCTTTGGGTGGTAATCTGTCCTTCTAATTCGGAGCGAGTCCCTTCAAATCTGGCATTTTGGGCAATAATATCCCCCTGTTTTGCGCCAGCTTTCACCTGAGTTAAAAGGGATTGAGAGATGCGAACTTCGTCCTGTGCTTGTTTTAGTGCTGCTTGCAGCCTATCCCGACTGTCGAGGATAGCCAAAACTTGTCCAGCTTCAACCTGGTCCCCCCGTTTTACCAACAGTTGATTAATGCGAGACCCTTCCATAAAAGCAGCAGCAGAAATCTTGATTGTTTCTCCCGCCGGTTCTACATAGCCTAAAGCCGCCACGGCTTTCAGCTTTCTCGGAGTAGTGGAAGCGACAGCCGGGGATGTTGTTTTTAAAGATTGATAGCGCCAAATTGAATAAGTCGCTACAGCGCCACTTGCCATAGTCCCGGTGGTGAGACAGGTAATAAGTAGCCAATTAGTTGGTTTGACAAAAAGTGGAGATTTCATAAGAAGCTTTACTCTCTTTAATTATCTGGTTTCATTGAGGTCTTTTCTTCTCGGTCGAGTTATTCGTTCCAAGATTTGCACGGTTATACTGCGTGGCATTAAGCGAGGAACGCTGTGAGCAAGCCAGTAATTTTTTAGTCCGGGAATGACATAATTGCGCCCGTCTTCAAGAGCTTTGAGAGCAACTGCTACCACCCGCTGAGGAGAGGTGGCACTCCCATCATCAAAGATATTAACTAAAGACCGTGTTGCTGTCGGCCCAGGACAGAGTGCTAAAACCCTTAGTCCTCGATGGCGATACTCAGCCCAAAGCGCTTCACTAAAGGAGAGGACGAACGCCTTACTCGCTCCATAAACGGCCATGTAAGGCATGGGCTGAAAGGCTCCACTAGAGGATAAATTGATTACCGCTCCTTCCCCTTTAGCCAGCATTCCTGGGATAAATTTATGGGTTAAATCAACTAAAGCCACTACGTTAACCATCACCTGTGCGCGATCTTGCTCAAGGGGAATTTGCTCGAAGGGCGCATAGTTAAGAAACCCGGCATTATTAACAAGTAAATCTACAGTAAGTGCCTTTTCCTCGACAGCACTGAAAACGTCCTGAGCAGCATTTTCACGACTTAGATCGACAACAATTACTTCAGTGCGGACACCGTAAACTTGATAAAGATCGGTTGCTATTGTGCGTAGTTTTTCTTCGGTTCGTGCTACTAAAATGAGATTCATGCCACGTTTAGCAAGCTCGCGGGCGAATATCTCGCCAATCCCAGATGATGCTCCCGTGATTAATGCTGTTTTGCCGCGATAATTGAACATAAACTTTTGCCTTTAAATAAAAAGTTGAACGCCGCTGCTTAGACTGCGAAGTTATTACTAACAAAAATGTTATTGTTAGTCAAATCAAGTCCAGATGATAGTTTAGCAATCTGAATTTGAGCGATTCCGCCTACACCATCGACATCAAAGAATAAAGTGCCGTTAGCTCGGTTATAGATAAATCTATCATTAGAATCAACTGCTGCTGTACCAATGACAAATTGCTCAGGCATCAGCAAAGCATCTGCTATGAGGTCGTCAGCGAAACCCGCAGCAGAGACGATCATAATATCATTAACAACCGAGAAATCTGTAATAGTGTCAATGCCATCTTGGGGACTGTTGAAAACAAATTGATCTGCTCCAGTACCGCCCGCAAGAGTGTCCCCACCCAAGCCACCAATTAATACATCGTTGCCACTATCACCAAAGAGAGCATCATTGCCCACCTCACCAAAAAGAATGTCGTTACCAGAACCACCAAAGAGAGCATCGTCACCATCACCGCCATTGAGTACGTCGTCGCCAACATCGCCAATAATGCCATCGTTGCCAGAACCGCCAAAGAGAGCGTCATTGCCACTACCGCCCCAGATGCCGTCGTTGCCATCACCTCCTGTTACCTGATCGTCGCCAGAACCGCCAATAATCCCGTCGTTGCCAGCACCTCCACTTAAAGTATCATTGCCAGCATCACCGTTGAGAATGTCGTTGTCATCGCCGCCATTGAGAGCGTCATCACCATTACCACCAAGGAGAATATCACGGCCATCGCCCCCAAGTAGATCATCGTTGCCATCGCCGCCACCTAGATAGTCATTACCACCACCGCCGAACAGCAAATCGTTACCGCCGCCCCCAAGTAAGGCATCGTTGCCATCGCCAGTAACCAAAGTGTCGTTGCCAAGTCCACTATCAAGATAGTCGTTGCCACCGTTGCCATATAAAATATCATCGTCATTGCTGCCGAATAAAAGATCGTTGCCAGTGGTGCCGATAAAAGTAGCCATGTCATTTTCTCCTTTGCGATTAAAAGCTTTTTATTTCAAGTTACTGAAAGTTTTTGCCGAGTCTTTGTAAACAACTAACCCCGAAGAGTCCGAGTCCTAATAGTAAACAAGACAAGGTATTAGAAGGCTCAGGAATTGGCGTTAGGGAAAGAGTCACTGCCCGATTGTTAGCATCAGGAACAATGCGAGCTACTTCGACTTCATCCCCTGTCCAAAACACTCCATCAGGTCCAGGAGTAAATAAAGGGGTAATGGCAGAACTGAAAAATTCTAGCTGACTCCCAGCTCCTTCTGGAGGAAACCCAGTTAAAGGTGAGGAGACATTGAGGGTTACGGGGTCTCTGGTGCGAATTGTCCCTTCCGGTGTTCCTTGGATTTCTAAAAAGAATTTCAAGAAACTATCTCCTAATGAGGGATTATCATTTCTTTGGCTGATAGCTCCTGCCGAATAAAGGGAAACATAGGGTAAAGTTGACCCTGGAGGAGTCGGAGCTAAATCCGGCACTCCATCCCCAGCTAAGGCAGTAATCAGGGGGACAAAAGGAGTAGTACCTGAAGATATATTGTGGAAGACTTCCAGTTGAACTACGTCGGCAATACCATCAACACTGCCTACATTACCCAGTAAAGGATCGCCAATAATGGCATCAACGGGATTTCCTAATAAAATCTGGGTGTTTCCCTGAAGAATTGCGGTAAAATCTGGTAAATTATTTGGACTAAAGCCAAAGTTAGCACTAACGATAACTGTGTTGAAAAAATTATAGATCTGGCTCGAGCAATTAGAAATCCAATTGTTCCCTGAACCACAGTTTAAAGAAGATGCATTGGCGGGAGTGATTGCTCCTGGCAATAGGGAAACTGTTAAGCTTATAATGCTTGGAACAAGTGCCAGTATTTTAATTTTAGAGTTTTTCATTTGTCTTCTCCTTGAGGTTAGTCTGTTGTAAGATTTTCCTGATTGCATCAACAACTAATTCAGGTTGATCAATATGAATATTATGACCACTGCTGTGAGCGATTTGTAAGCTTCCCGAAGTCGAAAGCTCGGAGGTTTCTGCCTGTAATTGCCGCCAGATAGACTCAGACACTTCTACATTTTGCCCGGAAAACATATTCAGTCCGTGAGAAATTACGACTAAGGGTAAGTGCGAGGGAAAGGAAGTTTTACTGACCAATGCAGCATCTTTTTTCATTAATGCGCTTTCGGCTAAGGCAGTATTAAAGCTTTGGGGTAGGAACTTTGCTAAAACAACAGATTGTACAGACGGGGGCAATTTTTGGACAAATTCGGGAGCGACATCACTGCCTTTGAGTTGAAGCAGGAGGCGCAAGATTCCCAGGCGAGAAATGATGGATAAACTGCGAAACATTTGCCGCGTTGCTGCCATATTTTTCCTAAATTCATTCCCCAGACGGCTATAGACATTTGCCGGTACCGCATCCACTAAAACCACTCCCACTACTTCTGAAGGATACTGGCTGGCAAACAGGCGCATATTCAACCCTCCCAAGGAATGACCCACCAGTAAATAAGGCCCGGCTATTCCCCCTTTTCTTAGTAGAGTGTGTAGTTCTTGAACCATAGTCAGGCTGGTGCGAGGATGGGGACTGGGTTCACTCCAGCCGTAGCCAGCGCGGTCGTAAACACAGACAGAGGTGAACTTTGCCACTTCCGATTGAACCCAATGCCAGAGGGGAGATATTCCCCCTAGTCCATAATCCATCACCACAGTGGGACTACCTTGACTTTTACAGTGGAGATGCAAGCGATAACCCCCTACATCTATCAATTGACCAGGTGGTGGATACTTACTTAGGTCTTTAATTGTGGCAACTTGCTGGTAAACCAGTCCTAAAAGTACCAGTAGTGCCACCAAAGTAATAAGTATTCCGCCGAGTAGCCAAAATTTCATCTTTTTTCCCTATGATTCATTAGTTAACTGATAAAATTCTCTGCTAAGACCCGATCTGGAGAACTGGTTTACTATCGGTTAAGGTGAGATAAACACAACGTTTTTTGTCTAAGTCAGAGAGCCAACAGTAAATCGGAATTCCAGGACAACTAGCATTTTCAGGCGGAATGTTTGGCTCAACAAGAGTCGGTAAATCAGAAAACTTAAGCAGCGTTCTCGGCTTACCTAAATTAAGTGGAGCAACAGCGGCTGCCATGATAAATATTGAGCCAATTTCACTCAGTCCTCTACCTTCCAAGTCAACTGAGTTCCCCTGCACGAGTGCATTGAATTCTGATTCGGAAAGATTCAAGCCAATGCGGTTAATTCCCCGGCGCAATTCATTAGGCTCTAAGATGAATTGGGATGAGACAAAGGTGGCTAATTCCATGATAATTACCTCAACTAAGAGCAGGAATTTTACGGGTGAACAGCGATCATTAGTCTCAAATTAAGTAAAAATGATGATTTTTTGAATGTCATAGCGAGGGGGGGATTGACAAAAATGCCGTCTCGTCATGACAGATTATAGTTTGGCTTTGCTTAAGTTGACACCAGTGACAGCTATTCGCTCCTACTAAGCAGGAAAAGACTCAATTGTTACTCTTTCACCGACCACGTTTTGAACAACAGAAGGCGATTTCTTCTGCGGTTGATAGTGATAGTTTTTGAATTCCTCACGCATCTTCTCAATTTGGCTGTTATCAGCTATTCCTCGGGTTTTGCGCTTATAAATTACTTCGGCGATTGTGGCTTGAATCGATAGCTTCAACATCCGACCAAAGTAATACCAATGTTTCGGATTTAACCAACCAGCGATGCCAAAAGCTTTCCATTGAAAGAGAGCATACCAAATAGCAATGTAGAAGTAAGCGGCTTTCATGCTGGCAAAAACATTACAGCGCCGAGGCTCGAACTTGGTATTTTCTAAGAAATCGTCGAAGTGTTTTAAGGTTCCATAACCACCCAGCAATTGATCGGCCCGATAGGCATCCATTAAACCAATATTAGCACCCTGTGACACTAATTGATGAAATTCCTGACATAAATCAGCGAAAATTCCATTAACATTGCCATCGGCAATTGTCACGTAGCGGGGGATAAAATTTAAGTCCAGATGCCATTTACCAATATAGGTGGGAACATGGACACCAAACCACCACATATACTCGAAATAAATCCGCCAACTCATAACACTAGCATGACCGAGTTGATAGGCATGATCTCGGTAGAGACAGTTGACAGTACGAGCATAAGCTAGGTTGAAATCATTGTAAGCGGATCGTTTTTGTTCTGCTGCTGCTTCCTCAGCCAATTTAGCACGGATAATTTCTGTAACACTTTCTACCTCAAAAGCGATCATGGTCGTTCCATAGGAATAAAAAGCATCAAAAATATGGGCAGCATCCCCAATAACGTACCAGTTATCAGGAGAAAAAAGAACTTTGCTTTTGTGGGCAATTTTCGGCCAGTAATGAAAATCAACTACTTCACCACTTTCAATCAATCGAGAGAGAATAGTATGATTGCTCTTGAGAAAATTGGAAAACTTCTCCAGGTTATTTATGCTCTGGGCGGGAATAACATCGTGATGGTGAATAATGCCAATAGATAGTTCCATCGAGTGCTTATCAATCGGAATCATCCACAACCAGTGACCCTGGCCAAAATAGTGATTGGTGGCATAATAATGGCTCGTAGATGCGCCTTCGGGATGATAGCCACTGTGGAAAATCGTGCGGTCGATATTTTTCACCCGCAGCCACGCTGAACCATTATTGAGTCCCAGGAGATTCTCTGGACCAGAAAGTACATTATCAGTTTTGCGTCCAATAATAAAATTCTTGCCTGCGGCATCGATGACGTGCTTGGCTTGAAGGGTAATATTTTCCTCGCCAACTTTGGCATAAACTGTTTTTAGCTCATCCCCTGAAGTAAGAGCGACATCTTTGACCCGTCCCTCGTAAAAATCGGCTCCCATCTGACAATTCATCACCAGTAAATCTTGCTCAAATTTAGCCCGTTGTAGGTGAAAAGACCCCACTGGAGTTTGACGGTTTGCCCAGACATGATAATAATCATCAAGGGTTTCTGTTTTTGCTGGATCTTTTGGCCAGTGGAAATTGAGACCAGATTTGGGGGGGTGGTTTTCGATTAAATAATCATGTAGTCCCAACTCTTTGCAGAGAAATAAAGCGGCAACTTCGATTAAAGACTCACCGATTTTTAAATCTTTGTCTGTACGTTCAACGGGACGGGGATCGATTAGTGCCACCCGAATATTAGGGATGTTGAGCATGAGATGTCGTGCTTGGCACAGTCCAGCAAAGCCTGCTCCCATAATGACAACATCGTATTCTCGGGATTGAGTAATGGTATAATTCATGGTTAACTCCTTGATAGTTGATGAGGTAATTGACACTCACAGATGATTGAGAGAAGAGCGTTGAATTTGATGCAAGTCAAAATCCTTAAGAATTGGTAGCTTCTGCCAGCCAAGGCTGGAGTTTTGGTTGATATTGATAAGTTTTAAACTCTTGACGCATCGCTTCAATTTCGCTGTTGGCGGGCAGTCCTTTGGTTTTAAACTTATAAATTAACTCGCCGATAGTTGCTTGTCCTGATAACCCTAATAGGCGCAAGAAATGGTAAATATGGCGGGGATTGAGACAACCTTGAATACCAAATCCTTTCCATTGAAAGAGTGCATACCAGAGGGCGGCATAAAAACAGGTAGCTTTTAAACCAGCAAAAACATTACACCGCCGCGGTTCAAACTTGGTATTTTCCAGGAAGTCATCAAAGTGTTTGAGAGTGTGATAACCCTTGAAAAGTTGATCGCCCCGGTAACAATCCATCAAGCCAATATTGACATCCTTGTCTGCTAGTTCGGTAAATTGTTCATTTAAATCAGCAAACAGTCCATCAATATTGCTGTTTAGAGTTTTGAGAAAGATGGGAATATAGGTGAGGTCCAAATGCCATTTACCTACATACATGGGAACTTGTACCCCAAACCACCACATATACTCAAAGTAAATGCGCCAACTCATCACACTGGCTTGTCCTAACTGTTTGGCGTGTCCCCGATAGAGACAGTTGACACTACGGGAGTAGGCTAAGTTAAACTCATTGTAAGCAGCCCGTTTTTGTTCCGCATCAGCTTCACCTGCGAGTTTGGCCCGCACAATCTCCGTTATCCCTTCAATGGCTAAAGCAATCGTGGTGGTTCCGTAGGAATAGAAAGCATCGAAGATGTAAGCAGCGTCGCCAAGGACATACCAATTATCGGGAGAAAATAGGGTTTTGCTTGTGTGAGAAATCCTCGGCCAATAGTGGAAATCTACTGCTTCTCCACTGTCAATAATATTGGCAAGAATTTGGTGGTTATTTCGCAGGAAATCATGGAATTTTTCCTGGCTGTTTACCTGAGTAGAATTAATCACATCATGGTGATGAATCACACCAATAGATAATTCCATTGTTTGGGTGTCAATCGGAATCATCCACAGCCAATGTCCTTCGCCAAAATAGTGATTAGTCGAGTAATAATGGCTGGTTGAGGCATTAAGAGGATCGTAGCCACTGTGAAAGATGGTACGATCTACATTTTTGACTCGCACCCAGGCAGAACCCGTGTTTAATCCCATTAAGTTTTCTGGACCAAATAGGAGGTTGTCAGTCTTGCGTCCGATGATAAATTTCCGTCCTGCTGCATCGATAACGTGTTTGGCTTGCAGTTCCATTCTTTCATCGCCTACCTTGATTTTAACTGTTTTAATGGCATCGCCAGGAGTTAAATCAACATCAACAACTTGCCCGTTATAGAAGTTGATTCCCATGGCTTTATCCATTTTTAGCAAGTCTTGTTCAAACTTGGAGCGGTTGATTTGAAAAGAGGGAATGGGAACTTGTCGGTTCGAGCCAGCATGATAGTAGTCGTCGATTGTTTCAGTTTTTGCTGGATTTTTGGGCCAGTGAAAGTTAAGCCCTTGTTTGGGAGCATGATTTTCAATTAGGTAATCATGTAGTCCCAATTCTTTAGCGAGAAAAAGAGCGGCAATTTCAATGGTGGACTCGCCAATTTTTAAGTCCTTATCTGTGCGTTGTTCGGGACGAGGATCCACTAGAGCAACTTTGATATTGGGAATCTTGAGCATCAGGTGTCGCGCTTGACATAAGCCAGCAAAACCAGCCCCCATAATGACCACATCATACTCTTTATCTTGAGTCATTTGCATTGATTTACTCCTGAATTAATCGACGTTATTTTTGGCAAATTGCTTGAATTTGAGAGAGTAAAAAACTGTGAGATTTGAACCAAGTTTTAAGAAAGTTCAGCACTCCAGGGCTGTAACTTACCTTGATAGCGATATTCTTTGAATTCTTGGCGCATTTCCTCGATTTCGCTATTATCTGGCAGACTACGAGTCAAGAAGTTATGACGCATTTCTCCCAGGGCTGATAATCCACTTTGGGCTAACAAATAGCTAAAATGAGCTAAATTGCGGGGTTTCAACAGGCCACGCCAGCCAAAACCTTTCCACTGGAACATTGCATACCAAATTGCCACATAGAAAAAGGTATTCTTCATGCTGGTGAAAATGTTACAGCGTTGGGGTTCAAGCTTGCTATTTTCTAGGAAGTCTTCAAAGTGTTTAAAGGTATAGTAACTGCCGATTAGTTGATCGGCTCGAATCGCATCCATCAAACCCATATTAACTCCTCGCTCTACCAATTTGTTACAATCTTGATAGACATCGACGAATAAGCCATTGAGAAAAGTGCGGAAAGGACCAGTAAACTGTTTGAGAAAAGCTGGATCTAAATGCCATTTACCGATGTACATAGGAACTAAAACGCCGAACCACCACATATACTCAAAGTAAATCCGCCAACTCATGATACTGGCATGACCTAACTGTTTTTGATGTTCCTGCATGAAAGTGTTGACGCTATCAGAAAAAGCCAGATTGAAGTCATTGTAAACAGCCCGTTTTTCTTCAGCATTGGCCTCGTTTGCCAATTTGGCGCGGATAATTTCGGTAATGCTTTCAACGGCGATGGCAATCATCGTCGTTCCCAGGGAATAAAAAGCATCAAAAATACAGGCTGAATCTCCCACTACATACCAGTTATCATGCGAAAACATCACTTTACTTTTGTGGGCAACTCGGGGCAAATAATGAAAGTCAACCAACTCGCTATTTTGCAATAATTTATAGAGAACCGTATGGTTGGCTTTCAAAAAAGCAGTAAACTTTTCTTGGGTGTTTATGGTAGCTGCGGGAATGACATCGTGGTGGTGAATGACTCCCAGAGAAAGTTCTTTACTATCTCGATCAATGGGAATCATCCACAACCAATGACCAGGGCCAAAGTAATGGTTGGTAGCGTAGTAATGACTGACAGTGGTTCCTGCTGGATGATAACCACTATGGAAAATGGTCCGATCTACATCTTTAATCCTTACCCAAGCGGAGCCATTATTAACTCCTAAAAGTTGGTCTGAACCAAAAATGAGATTGTCGGTTTTTTTGCCTATAATAAATCGGCGACCAGCCGCATCAACAATGTGCTTGGCTGTTATTTCTATGGTTGTATCCTCTAATTTGACTGTGACGGTTTTGAGTTGATCGCCTTCGGTTAAATCTACATCGACAACTCTTCCGTTGTAGAAGATTGCTCCCATTTCCTTATTCATTTTGAGCAAGTCCCGTTCAAACTTTGCTCGGTTGATCTGAAAAGTCGGAATCGGGGGTTGACGATTGATCCAGACGTGATAATAATCGTCAATTGAATCAGTTTCAGCCAGATTTTTCGGCCAGTGGAAGTTCAGTCCCGCTTTAGGAGGATGATTTTCAATCATGTAATCATGCAGTCCCAACTCTTTACAGATGAGTAGGGCGGCTATTTCAACTGTAGATTCGCCAATTTTGAGATCTGTATCGGGTCGATTTTCGGGACGAGGATCGATCAGCGCCACCCGAATATTAGGGATGTTGAGCATCAGGTGTCGCGCTTGACATAAGCCGGCAAAGCCAGCCCCCATAATTACAACATCGTAGTGCAAAGCTTGAGTCGTGTTCATTGATCAATTTCTCCTGATAAAGGGATGAGAATCACGGTTCTTCGTTACTAGGTCCGGTTTGATCGGGGGGGCATAAATCGACTAAATCCTGATCTGGCAAGAGATTTAATTGATTAGTTCCTTCTAGATCAACAACAATTGACAAAAATCGCCTAATGTCTTTCTTTATAAGGTTTTCATGCCTTATAATCCCCGTCTATTACATAACACACACCGAAGAACCAGAATTACGTTAAGTTAGTTCAATTAAGAGGGAGAATCCTCTGAGGAAAGTATGGTTCGGCTCTCCATTAACCATTTTTCGATGCGTCGCCCTTGCCACATCCAAAGTCCAGTGAAGCTTAGGAGGGGAAAGACAACAATCCCGACGGCTATCAGCATTCCTGGATGATTGCGCCAGGGGGAATAGATAAAAATCCCTAACAGAAGTGATGCCAAAATGTGGATCAGTCGGAGTTGGCTTCTCAATGATTTATTCGGCTTGTACATGACAAATTTTCCTGGGCAGATAGATAGAGAAAAGTGAGAAAGCAGAATCTAGTCAGTAGGTTGGTCTGAGGATGGGTTTCCCCCCCATCCTAGAGAGCAGGTTTTTCTAGACCATTAACAGAGCGGCTTCCCTGGTGGTCGCCCTTGCGACTAAAGATTGCTTCACCGCCTCGGGCCAGGGTGCGGCTACAGCCGTTCCATCTTTTCGCCGCTCCACCCAAGCCACATCTTGTTGACCGACATGGAGTTTTTCCAAAGTGCCATCAGGCTGTTCCCGGAAGAACTCAAAGTTGAAGGATGCGCCACACTCGGACACTGAACGCACATAGAGAAGGGTGCGAATGCGGTCAAAAGGCATCGCTTCGCGTAGATAGTCCATGCGGGTATAGAGACAGACCATTTCCCCACAGGGATTAGAAATCCGCAAATATTCGGGAGCAACTGAGTAAAGAAACAGGTCGAGAATGCGTCCTTGCCAGATGAAATAATTGCCGTAGTAAACATTACCGACCAAATTCGATTCTTCCAGGGTGGTTTGGAAGACCTCAGACCGCAATAACCGTCCATAGCGGCTTTCTTGTTGTGGAATGTCATCAATGACAGCCCCCGGCTTGAGGGAAGCAAGGCTGGCGGGTAGGGGAGCCAGAGGCAGGGTTTCTGGGTGTTTTAAATCAAGGCTGGCGGGTTTGTCAGCGGCAAAGCGAGCCAAATAGTCTTGGAGATAGGGCGGGAAAGGCATGGGAGCAGGAACTCCATAGCTGACTAACCGCACCCAAGTGGCTTTAACTTCGGCAATCGCCAGACGCTCTAGGGAATTATCGGGCAGTACCTTACAAAACTCGATGTAAGTCTCAAAGGAAGAGCCGACAATATTGCCCACCCAGGCTCGCGCTTGAATCACATCATAGGAGGTGGCTTCTCCCACAACTCGCAGGCTAACGGAATTGGTAACCATGCCCCAATCTCCGGTTAAGAAGTCGGCTAACATTTGCTGGGCAATACTTTCCATCGGCAATTCCCGAATTTTGCCAATCCAGCGAAAATATTGGGCAAAGTAAACATGACGGCTAATGCTACCACTATCTTTGAAACTGACTTGATAGCGTTGCTCATAGACTAATTGTCCTTGCGGGCCATCATGGGTGTAGCGAGAGCTATGGCTGTCAATTTTCCCAGGCGTCGCTGGGATAATCGCCGCTTCCGTTGCTTGAGGAGACTGGAAATTAGCTTCTGTGGGTACAGACACTGGGGTGTGGGAAACCACCATCGCCACCATCCGTTCCGGTGGACGGGTTAACTTAACAGGGACAGTCAGCACTTGAGACTCACCCTCCGGGGTTGAGGTGGATAACAAGACTCCATCTCCCTGTTTCGCCACTAGACAAAATTGCGGATCACTACCATTAAAAGCTTTGCGAACTGCTTCTGTGGCTGACCAAATCCTCATACCGGCCCGCTCTTGGGTGTCTCCTTGGCGCACTAATTGCTCCATCAGTTGACTGCGGCGATCACTTAAGAGGGCGACCCAGTCCTCGGTGCTGCGAGGGGTAATTGCTTCGATATCACAACCTTGGGGAGTTTCAGCCACAGTGCAGAGACAATAGCGATCGCAGTGAGATAAAGAAACATTTAACCCAGAAACTTGTGTCCCGCTCAGTTGAGGCTTACCAGAGGGGAGAGACTCAAGCTCGAAAACAAGTTTTTGCTCGGGTTTGAGTCCTAGCTTAGTTTTCAGCGCGCGTTCTACAATGGGTTTTTCCTGTTGGCGGCGCTGTTCTAAGGATTTCCCTTGCAGGTTAGGCGCATAACCAAGCGCAACGGTAGGCGGTGGAATCTCTAATCCCTGGCAAGTTGTCTGTAACACTTGTCGCAGGTGTTGGCGATCGCGAATTTCAGGATTAACTAACTCAGCCGCCGTCGGATTTTCTGGGTGTTCTTCGAGAATCCGTAGGCGATATCCACTCAAGCGTTCAATTAGGTTCCCCTGCTCATCGGTAGCAATCACTTCACTAATATACTCCCGATCTTCCCGCGCCAATAGGTTAACGGTGACAAGGCGGCGACCTTGATCGCTGCTGGCCGGTTTAAATCGCTCAATCTTGGCAATTTCCACGGGTAAACAGATATCTTGGGGAATGGTCAACTGTACCGATTGGAGCAAGACATCGCGAAAATAGGGATCGCCGAGGATTAAAGACTGATTCAATCCTTTGCTAAAGCTTTGATTGGATAAATCTTCTCCAGAAAGTTGAGCGTGGGAACGGAAGACACTCTGTTTTTCACTAAGGGTGTAAATTTCACCCAGGCGTTGAAAACGTTCTCCCTGGAAGAGTAAATCCCCGTAGAGATCGGTTTTGGGAGCGATTGGGAGAGGTTGGCCTAATTCGGGTTTTTCCTGAAAAGCAGAAGTCAACTCTCCGAGAATGAGATTGGCAGAAAAATGAGCCAGAGAAAAGCCCGTTTGCTCGGTATAAATACCCACTTTAACTCGACGTTCCCCATTGCTGGTAGCCTCGGCAATTTCTGCTTCAATTTGAATCTCAACCCCAGTCTCTGGATTAACGACTATTGGTCGTCGCAGAGAAATATCTTCCAGGCGAACAATTGGCGGGTTTGAGGTCCCTGTCAGGTAAGCTACAGCTTGGGCCATGGCACATAACCCAAACACGGTGGGGAATAAATAAGAACCGCGCCAAAGGTGATCCTTGACATAGAGATCCTTCTCTAAACTCAGATGAGTCCGCACAGTCAAGGCTACCTGTGGTTCCACATATTGGACATTTTCGATAAAGCGCAGTCCGGTGGGAGCGGGTAAGGGGGTTGGTAACCAGGTATCTAAGCCACCTAAACGAGCGGTAATCACTACCTGTGAGGTGCTTGGTGCGGTTTGGAAAAGCTGGAGAAAGCGGCTTACTCCTTCACGGGGAGAAATCGCCTTGATCCCCATGCGCTCTAGATGCTTGACACTGCCAAGACGCGCTCCCATGCCGATTTCATCCCAAACGCTATAAGCAAGCGCCAGCACCTGGGTTTGGGGGTGTTGCCGTTGGTACTGTTGTAACAGCAACGACAGGGATTCATTGGCAAAGGCATACCAAGCATTACCAGGCATTCCGGTAACGCCGATAATCGAACTAAAAGCGATAAAGAGCTTGGGTGGGTTAGAGGCTAATGCCTGCAATAAGTTGTAAGCTCCCAAAAGTTTGGGTGAGACTTCTGTTTGAGCATCTTGGGGTCTAACTTGTTCGACGCGACGGGGTTGATTGAGTCCGGCTCCGTGAATTACTCCCGTGATGGGTCCTAATTCCTGGGTCACTTGGTCAACTAACTGCTGAACCTCGGTAGGGTCGGCAATATTGCAGCGATAGTAAGCACCGGTGAGTCCTTGGGCTGCTAAGCGCTTGAGAGTTTGGGCAATTTCGCTGTTGCTATCTCCGGCTGCTGGCACTGCTGCTCGCCCCACCAAAGCCATTTTCACTCCCGTTTCTTGTCCTAAAGCGAGAGCGCATTCGGCGGTAATTCCCTTGGCTCCACCTGTCACCAGAATTACGTCTGAGGCCGACCAGGTGAGGGAACGGGGCGTATAATCAATCGGCTGCTGTAACTGAGCTTGGGGGATTAGCCTTACTTGTCTCGCATCATAGCCAACGGTTGTAATCCCCTCATCTCCGGCTAGTTCCTGAATTACTAATTTACCGGCCTGGGTTGGTTCAATTGCTGCCGCTAGGTCGATTACCCGGACTCGTGCTTCTTGGCGCTCTAGATGAACACTGCGGGCAAAGGCCGCGGCTGAAACGACTGCGGGATGGTATTCTCCCTCGCTGGTGCCAAAACGCCCCCCACCAAATTGAACATAAGCTAAAGTTGCCGAGGGATTGGCGTGGCTAATGGTAGCAACGCTGCTGAGGCGAGTTACCATGGCGGCGAGGGGTAATTCCGATGGCAAGGGGGAAACACCGGGTAAAATCCCTAGATAGTGGGAGAATGAACCGATACTGGCGGGTTCTGCCGCTGCGATTTCGGCGTAGGTCTTTTGTTGGACTTGAGCGCCCAATTGCTCTAATTGCTTGGTAAGAATTTTAGCAATCGATGTGGCAGCATCAGAGACAATTAAGACTTGAGCTTGTGACCAATCAGTGGCAATTGTCGGAGGAGTCAGAGGTTGAGGCACATACTCAATGGCGTAGTTACGGACCCAGTTGCTTTCCGGGGGAGGATTATTTTGGCTCCCTTGCAGCACTGGTGTTTTCTCTGAAGCGGCAGTTTTGACAGAGGGTTGGTTTGATACCTTCTCCAGCGCCGCAATGACATCCGCTAAAGTTCCATTCGCTAAGGCTGAGGGATCTAGTTTTCCCGTTGCTCCCACTTGTTTGACTGCTGTAGCAACTAGCTCGGCTGCTTTAATAGAATCGAGGTTTAAATCATCAAGAAGACGCAAATCGAGGCTGAGGGTATCTTTAGGAAACCCAGTCTTTTCTTCGACTAATTCCAGTAATTTTTGGGTAATATCAAGGGAATCTGAAGGCGGCAAAACCAGAGGCGCAACTTCTATTTGCTCAGGAACTTCCGTTAGCATTTCCACAGAAACAACGGCATCAATAGCCTGTTTTACTTCTTGCAAAGTAGCATTAGCTAAAGCAGAAGGATCAATTTTTCCGCTCACACCAAAGGTTTTGGCGGCTGTCGCTACTAACTCGCCAGCTTTGATGGAATCTAAATTCAAATCATCTAGTAGTTTGGCATCAAGATTAATGCTGGCTACTGGATAGCCAGTTTTTTCGGCAACTAACTCAATTAAACGTTTTTCAACAGTTAAATTGGTTTGGATTACTGTTGTTTCTGGGATTCGCTTGCTATTGCCATTGCTATGACCATTACTATTAACAGTGCTATGACCATTACTATTAACAGTGCTATGACCATTACTATTAACAGTGCTATGACCATTACTATTAACAGTGCTATGACCATTACTATTAACAGTGCTATTTACCTGAACACTGCTCTGAAAGGGAATCAGATTAGTTGCTGGACTTTTAAGCAAAATATAAGACTGAAGATCTGCTTTGATAACTTGGGACAAAAACTGGCTTCGGTTAGAGAAGTAATGGGAGAGAAGTTTAACAATCTCTTGATTGCCAACTGCTTGTTTGGAGTCAGAAGAATAAGTCATAATGTCCTCTAGGCATTGTGAGTGTTTACAAAGGGTAAGCTTTGGATATCGGCACTGATTAACTCAGAGAGAAAAGAACCACGTTCCAGCAGGTAATTTGCTAAGACTGTTGTTAGTTCATCATCTGCAAAAAGACTTTCTGGTTGGGAAAAATTCGAGGAATGAGCGAGAGCCGTATTTGGTGATGACTGTTGTATTTCTCTCCAAGAGAAGGCAGAACTCGACTCAATTTCTTCAAGAGATACCGGAAAAGATCGTTCGCAGGGATTATCAACAAACAGACGCTCAGCAGCCGGGACAAAAGGACGAACCAGTCGTTGTTCATACAACGCTTGCCAGTTGACTTCACCTCCTTGCACAAAGTAAGCGGCTAAAAAAGTATTCAAATCGCGAGCGATACCCGGTTTTGACTCTAGGGGAAAACAGAGGGGAGAAGGAACTATTGCTCCTACTAAACCAGAAAGCACTTTTCCCGTTCCAACTTCAACTATCAAGTCACATTTATTCTTCAGATTTTCGACCAGAGAAACAAAATTTACCTGAGCAACAATCTGATGAGCAAAGTGTTCTTTTAAGTTGAGTCCTGAATTAACTATCTGGCCGTTGACACTGGTAAATAGAGGCAGAGAAACCTGTTCTAAAATCTCAGGAATGGGAGCTTCTTTTCGCAAATATTCAGCTGCTTTCGCCACCATTTGGGAGTGAAAAGCATTTGCTACCGGAAGTTGGCGGACTTGAATTTCTTGGGCTAATGCCAGGTCACAAACAGCAGCAACACTGGTTTTTTCTCCAGAAATAACCGTCTGTTGAGGACTATTGATATTAGCAACGGTTACATAACCAGAAATCCCTTGTAAGAGCTTTTGCGCGGTGGCATCCGAGCAAGCTAAACTCGCCATTGTCCCGATAGAATCGCCCTTAACTGTCATTGCTTTTCCCCGCATTGCGGCAAAGCAAAGGAGGGTTTTTTCATCATAAGCACCAGCCGCTTCAAAAGCAGTCAATTCGCCCAAACTATGACCCCCTAGTGCCACTGGTTCCAGTCCAAGTCGTTTCAGGTAATGCTTCCACAGTAGTGAAGTCAAGCAGATTGCTTGCGGTGCAACATCGGTGAGAGCGTTAAACCATTGTTCTACTTGTTGTTGGTTAACAGCGCGGTCAAGAGGACGGTAAATTAATGGACTAATCGGTTCAAAACCAGATTCAATCAGCCATAAATCTGCCTGTTGCACTAACTCTCTTGCCCAAGAATATCGCTCCACCAAAGTCCGGGCCATGTTCAGCTTTTGTGAACCTTGTCCTGGAAAGAGAAAAGCTACTCGAGAACGCTGCACTTGATGGGCGAGCCAGATGTCTTTTCGCTGGGATATATATGTTTCTCCCGCGGCTGGGGGTTGAGAGTGAAGAATGTTGATTAAATGCTCCAAGCGCTCCAGTAATTCTCTGGGGTTTTCTGCCACAATGGCGGCGCGAATTGAAGTCTGAGGGGACAATGTTTGAGCATTCTGCGCTGCTAAATCCACCATATCTGCTAAACTCATCCCTTTGGCTTGTTCTGAGAAAATTTGCAGATATTCCAGCAGTTGGGCAAGAGAATTAGCCCCGAAGACAAAGATTTCGCTATCTTGGTTGGAGACTAAAAGCGAACGCTGGTCTAAACTGGGTTTTAACCGGGGGGAGGGTGCATCACCAGAAGAAAGGGTCACATGGGAGTTAATGCCTCCAAAACCCATCGCCGACACTCCCGCCCGTAAAATCTCCGTTTCCGGGTAGATTTCCCCTAGTTGCACTGGATATAAACATTGGGCGCTCTCCTCGAAAACGGGATTCGGTTCTTGACAGTTAACGGTAGGGGGAACGATCCGCTGATTAACCGCCATGACCGCTTTAATGAAACCCCCGATCCCGGCCGCTGCTTTCGTATGACCAACTAGGGATTTAAAAGAAGTCATGCCACAGGAACGAGGGGGGGCAGGTTTCGAGGCGTTCATGGCTAGGGCTACCCCTTCAATTTCAGCCCGATCACCTACGGGGGTTCCGGTTCCATGTCCTTCAATAAAATGAAGAGACTGGGGACTATAACCGGCTTTTTCGTAAGCTCTTAATAGGGCTTTGGACTGTCCCACCTTAGAGGGTGCGGTAATGCCTCCTTTGCCGTCGGAGGACAGAGCCCAGCCGTCCAACAGGGCATAAATGTAGTCGCCATCGGCCTGTGCGTCCGCTAAGCGTTTGAGGACAACAAAACCACATCCTTCTCCTGGAACAAAACCACTGGCTCGGCGATCATACACTTTCATATCCTGAGCCGTCAGTGCGCCGGTTTTGGCGAAACCAATTAATTCAAAGGTATCGAGACTGATATCAATGCCACCGGCTAAGGCCATGTCTAAATCGCCATTACTTAAAGCGTTGGCGGCAGTGACAACGGCGATTAGGGAGGAGGAACAAGCGCCATCGACCGTATAACCACCACCGTCAAAATTAAAAAAGTTACAGATTCGTCCGGCTATGGTGTTGGACAGTCCCCCAGCTAGGGTATCTTCGGTAATGGGTGGGAAAACGGATTTATAGAATTTCTCCATTGTTTCGAGAAGTTCTTCCACAATTGTTCCAGACAGTCCTTTGACTTCGGCAGCAGCCCGCAAGGCTCTTCGTACGTAGGGCCAACGTAACCGCATCACATTCGAGCGAGTATGTTCTCCAGTTAAGGAATTGCCGAGAATGACCCCGGTTTTTTGGGTGGGAACGGTATCTCGACGATACCCAGCATCTTCGAGCGCTTTGTCGGCTATTTCTAAGGCTAACCAATGCACGATGTCGGTTCCATCGACCGTTTTTTTGGGAACTCGACGATTAATCCAGTCGAATTGAAAGCCATCAATGAAGGCCCCGCGTGTTCCGTAGGTTTTATCGGGAGTGGCGGGATCGGGATCATAATATTCCGAGAGTGGTAAACGTTGATCGGGAAACTGGCGAAATTGACAACGACGCGCTAAAATATTCTCC
>NZ_JADBUZ010000057.1:0-9381 GCF_020245305.1 Microcystis sp. M20BS1
CCCACACCCCACACCCCACACCCCACACCCTATACCCCACACCCTACACCCCACACCCTGCCACCACCGAAAAACTTTTTGCCGCAGACCCTATTTAAAACTCCCCAAGCTCGATCGCCAGCGATCACTAAAAGACCACTTCGGTAATCACACCCTCAATCGCTCCGAACCGAGAGCGAGAACCTAAGACAATTCGATACAATATTGTCAACAAGCATTAAGCGATTTAAACTATCGATCGAAGGTAAAAGTCCCGAAGTTATCGAAATCTAGGGGGAGACAAAAACAAGCATGGGTAGAGTAGTAGGCATTGATCTAGGGACAACTAACTCCGTCGTCGCCGTGATGGAAGGCGGAAAGCCAGTGGTCATCGCCAACTCGGAGGGCATGAGAACCACTCCTTCTGTGGTCGGTTTTAATAAAGATGGGGAGTTAGTGGTCGGTCAGATGGCCCGGCGACAAGGGGTACTTAATCCCCAAAACACCTACTATGCAATCAAACGCTACATAGGTCGTCGCTACTCGGAATTAAACCCCGAATCGAAGCGCGTCCCCTACACCATCCGCCGGGATGAGATGGGTAATATCAAAATTAAATGTCCCCGTCTGCAAAAAGAATTTGCCCCCGAAGAAATTTCCGCCCTAGTTTTACGCCGATTAGCCGAAGAAGCCAGCCGTTATCTAGGGGAAGAAGTTACCGGGGCTGTCATCACCGTCCCCGCCTATTTTAATGACTCCCAACGTCAAGCCACCCGGGATGCGGGCCGAATTGCGGGGTTAGAAGTGATGAGGATTCTCAACGAACCCACCGCCGCTGCCCTAGCCTACGGTCTCGATGAACAGGAAAGCAAGAAAATCCTCGTTTTTGACCTGGGGGGCGGTACTTTTGATGTTTCTATCCTGGAAGTGGGTGACGGCGTTTTTGAGGTGAAAGCCACCAGTGGCGACACCCAATTAGGCGGTAATGATTTCGATAAAAGAATCGTCGATTGGTTAGCCAATCAATTTTTGGAACAGGAAGGCGTGGAGCTGCGCCAAGACCGGCAAGCACTACAAAGACTGACAGAAGCGGCAGAAAAAGCCAAAATTGAACTGTCTGGGGTCAGCGTCACCGATATTAATCTACCCTTTATCATCGCCACGGAAGACGGACCCAAACACATCGAAACTCGCCTGAGTCGGGCCCAATTTGAGGAATTATGCGGCGATTTAATCAGTCGTCTCCGTCGTCCTCTCAAACGAGCCCTTTCCGATGCCGGTTTGTCCCCCGTCCAACTAGACGAAGTGGTACTGGTGGGCGGTGGCACGCGGATGCCGGTGGTGAAGGATTTGGTGCGGAGTTTTATCGATAGGGAACCCAATCAAAATGTTAACCCTGATGAGGTTGTAGCGGTCGGGGCGGCTATTCAAGCGGGAATTTTGGGCGGCGAGGTCAAAGACGTGCTGCTCCTCGATGTGACCCCTTTATCCTTGGGTTTAGAAACCATCGGCGGTGTGATGAAAAAGTTAATCCCCCGCAATACCACTATTCCCGTCCGCAGATCTGACCTTTTTTCCACTTCCGAAAATAATCAAACTGTGGTGGAAATTCACGTTTTGCAGGGGGAAAGGGAAATGGCCAGCGATAATAAATCCCTGGGACGTTTTAAATTAACCGGTATCCCCCCCGCACCCCGGGGTATTCCCCAAGTGCAGGTGTCCCTCGATATCGATGCTAACGGTATTCTACAAGTCACCGCTAGGGATAAAATGACCGGACGGGAGCAAAGTGTCACCATTCAAGGCGCTTCTACCCTCAGCGAAGGGGAAATTAACCGCATGATCGGCGATGCTGCCCGATTTGCGGAAGCAGATCGTACCCGTCGCGAAAAGGTGGATAAACGCAATCGCGCCCGCTCTCTGGTGGATCAAGCCCAACGACGCTTAAAAGATGTTACTCTCGATTTTGGTAATGAGTTCACCCGTTCCTATCGTCGTCAAATTGAGTCTTTGAGTACGGAAATTATCGACGCTTTGGAGAAAAATGATGACCGTCGCATCGATCGCGCCCAGGCAGACCTACAGGATGTTATCTATGAATTAAATCGCGAGGTACGCCTACAATACGACGAGGAAGACGAGGGCTTTTTTAGCGCTATTCGCAAGACTTTTACTGGAGATAAGGAAGATGATCTTCCCTCCGAACCGCGTCGCGATCGTTATCGTCAGGATTATCGTCCCAGTACACCGGGTTATCAAAGTGATTATCGACCCAATTATTCGGCTAATCAAGATAGTTATCGCCCCCGCAATCAGGACAATTACTATAATGGCCGCGATAGCGATTGGCAAAGTCCCCCCCCTTCGGAGGAAAAAAGTTATAACAATAGTAAAAGTAACCGCAGCAGCGGCAATCGTTCCCGCAATATTCCCCCCCAAAATAACTGGGATGATGAGGATGATGATTGGTTTTAATCAGTGATCAGTAAACAGTGATCAGTAATCAGTGAAAAGACAGTGGGAAACTACTATTTAATACTGCTCGCTTAATACATACTGCTCACTTAAAACTCAAATCTGATAACTGATAACTGATAACTGATAACTGATAACTGAATATATGCCACAATTAGTTAATTATTATGATGTTTTAGGAGTATCTCGCACGGCTACTGGTGACGAGATAAAAAAGGCTTTTCGACGACTGGCGCGTCAATATCATCCTGATGTTAATCCGGGGGATAAATCGGCCGAAGAAAAGTTTAAAGATATTAATGAAGCTTATGATGTTCTCTCCGATGAAGAAAAACGGGTTGAGTATAATCGTTCCTTGACGGGGATTAAGCGCCGTGGGATACGTCCGGGGGAAAAAGCGAATGGTAACGGTAATGGAAAAATGCCCCGTACAGAACAGGATTTATGGAAGTTTAAAGATTTTAATAACCTTAATACTAAGCGTGCTAAAATTGCCTCCTCTCCCCGTTTAACTCGTCGAGATGTGGAGGCGAAATTGACTTTACCTTTAGAGAAAGCCTATCAAGGTGGCAGACAAAGAATTCGTCTGGAAGATGGTAGATCAATAGAGGTTGATATGCCGGCAGCCATGATCGATGGGCAGAAAATTCGTCTCAAAGGTCAGGGTATTGAAGGGGGTGATTTATATTTAAAAATAACTATCGCTAGGCATCATTTTTTTAGGATTCAAGGTTCTGATATTGTCTGTCAAGTACCAATTACTCCTAGCGAGGCAATTGTGGGCGGTTTTGTGGAAATTCCCACCATTGACGGGTTAGTTAAAATGATGATTCCTAAGGGAGTTAAAAGCGGTCAAAGATTACGTTTGGCTAATAAAGGTTATCCCACTTCCCAAGGAGAAAGGGGCGATCAATTAGTGGAAATTATCTTAGTTAATCCTCCCAATCCTAGCCCAGAAGAATTAGAACTTTATCAAAAAATACGGGCGATCGAAACTTTTAATCCTCGTCAAGGTTTATAAAGATTATGCTAGGTGGGTTACGGTCTATTTTTTATTGATCAGAAGTCAGTTATCAGTATTCAGTATTCAGTAGTTAGTATTCAGAAGACAGCTTTTTCTCCCTGCTCCCCCGCAATGGCTCGACTGAGCATCGCCGAACGTCGCACACGAAGTGGTCTCCCCACTGATAACTGATAACTGATAACTGATAACTGAAAAATACCCTTAATTCCTGTCTTTTTATGATCAATATAATTGACACAATTAAACCTTTTTATCCTCTAGCTTTCAAGGCTATTCGGGGCAATTTAGAAGGAACACAAAAACAATTATTAAATACTCTGCAAAAAATCGATCGCTCGCGGGGGGAATTTTGGGGACAATGGTTAATCTCACAATTATCAGAATCCCTCAGTTTTAGCGATTCTCGCCTATCTCAAAGCCTCTGGGGGTTAAATTTCCCCAATCCCGTCGGATTGGCGGCAGGATTCGATAAAGACGGTTTAGGGGCAGGACTTTGGCATAATTTCGGCTTTGGTTTTGCCGAGGTGGGTGCTGTCACCCTAGAAGGGCAACCGGGCAACCCAAAACCGAGATTATTTCGTTTACCGGAAGATTTGGCGGGATTAAACCGTATGGGGGCAAATAACCTCGGTGCGCCGGTTCTAGCGGCAACTCTCCAACAATCTTGGCAACGACAACCCCGACAGATTCCCATCGGTATTAACCTCTGTAAATCGAAAAATACACCCCTAGAAAAGGCTCCGGAGGACTATTTAGGCAGTTTTCGCTATTTATTCCCCCATGCCGATTATTTTGTCGTTAATGTTAGTTCTCCCAATACTCCCGGTTTGCGTTCCCTGCAAAGTGGGGAACAACTCGATAAAATCCTGGACATTTTACAAACAGAAAATCAAGGCAGAAAACCCCTATTAGTGAAAATTTCTCCCGATTTAGAATGGGAAGATATCATAATAATTATTGACCTAGCTTTCTCCTATCAATTAGCTGGAATTGTCGCTACTAATACCACCACTAAACGCACGGGATTAAAAACCACAATTCTGCCTGAAACCGGTAAACCAATCACTGAAGAAGCAGGGGGAATTAGTGGGCAACCTTTGCGGGAACGTTCCACGGAAGTGATCCGTTTTATCTATCGGCAAACCCAAGGCAATTTACCAATAATTGGAGTGGGAGGCATTTTTTCTCTCGATGATGCTTGGGAAAAAATTACCGCCGGTGCGAGTTTATTACAGATTTATACCGGTTGGTTATACCGAGGACCCTGGCTAGTATCAAATATTTTACAAGGATTAACAGAAAAATTAGAGGCTAATGGGTTGACTAATATTAATCAAGCGGTGGGTTGGCAAGCTAACCAAGAATGAGCCAATTTTCTCTGGTAATTAGCAATAATTTCGGAAAAATTAGCTGAAATGTTGTCTGTCACCTTTGGGGATAAGATAAGATAATTAGGATAACTACAATAGGACTAATCTAGAGACTACAACCGCAGACAAATCGATCGCCAAGTATGGAACTTTTTAACCAAACCACAATTCTATGTCAAAAAAATCATTTTTACCCGGTTGTTTAGTCGTCCTAGGACTAACAGCAGTAACCGCAGGAGGTGTCTATCTTTATCTACGAGGACAGCTACCTTGGCAAAGATTCACCCCCTTGCAATCGGCAAAAGTTATCCCAGAAACTGCCTTTGCTAGTAGTTTTGTCTCCACGGATGCAAAAGCTTGGTCAGTGTTAGCTAAATATGGTACACCAGAATCGCGAACTGCGGTTAGTCAGGGACTAGAAGAATTACAAAAAAATATCTTCACTGATAAGATTGATTATCAACGGGATATCGAACCTTGGATCGGTAGTATTAGCTTTGCTTTTCTTCCCGCAGCTACCCCCGGACAATCGGAATTATTAACGGTTATCGGGATCAAAGATAAAATTAAAGCGTCAGAATTCCAGAAAAAACTAGGACAACAAGTTAATCGCAAAACTAGCACCAGTGACTACAAAGGTATTACAATTACTTCTATAGATTGGCAGGATAATACCACCATTTATACTGCCGTTACTGGTGATTTTTTGTTGATATCCTACGATAAAAAGGTGTTAGAAGCGGCGATCGATACCTATCAAGGACAGCCATCTTTTAGCAGTAAACCGGAAGTGAGAAAACTGCTTTCCCAATCCCTCAACCTACCCAATACCCTAGCGACAATTTATATTGATGATTATGCCAAAATCTTGGGACCAGATGCTAATTTATCTCCCCAAAGTCGGCAAGAATTAGCAAAAATTCAAGATATTGTCGCAGGAGTGGGTGTCACCGATACGGGATTACAATTACAAATGGTGGCTAAACTTGCTCCTGAAACTATTTCTAACCTACCTTCCCCTAGCAAAAATCAAGTTTTAAATTATTTACCCGGAGATACCATCGCACTTTGGAGTGGGAATAATCTTAAACAGGGATGGGAAGAAGCAGAAAAACAGTCCCAAACTAACCCAGAATTACAAGTTTTTCTGCGTCAGATCCGTGAGAATTTTCAGATGGCAACTCTTGACGCGGATAAAGAAGTTTTTAACTGGATGGATCGAGAATTTGCCTTCGGAATTATCCCCAACCAGCAAGCAGTGGGAGGGTTAGGTTTTGGGGGAATGATGATCTGGCAAACCGGCGATCATAAAGCGGCAAAAACTACCCTCGATAAGTTAAATGAATTGGTGAAAACTGTTCCCTTTATCACCATAAAAAACAGTCAAATTTCTGGTCAAGATGTGACTGAATGGAAAGCGGAAGAACAAGCGATTTTAACCTATGCTTGGCCTAATAATGATACCCTAAAAATGACCGTCGGAATTCCCTATCAACCCCAACCGAATCAACCGATTAGCAAAAGTGAGAATTTCCAAGCATCGATCGCAAATTTGCCTAAAAATAATCTCGGTTATTTTTTCATCGATGTGGAGCAAATTATTGCTAAAGCAGGGGGAATTAATAATCTTCCTGCCACGGAATTAACCCCAGAAGCAAAGGCCTTTTTAGAATCGGTACGCGGCATCGGAATTACTGCCACTATGCCTGATAAAACCACCAGTAAAATTGATGTTTTATTTTCCCTGAAACAAACTCCCTAAAAAGTAACCGACTAGATAAAGCGATCCACAGAGAATTATCTGACTATCGGCAGATTCTTGGATGGCTTTTTTTAGTCCTAAAAATACATCAGAACAAGTCTCTAGGTGAGATAATTCTGGACAAATTGAAGCCGCTAATTCCGCTAAGGTTTCAGGATTGGCACTGCTATGATCTGGGACAGGAACTAAATATAAACTATCGCCTTTTCTTAATAAAGCTTGGAATATTTCTCGATGATCTTTCGTCGATAAAATACCCATCACCCAGATAATTTTTGGAGCCTTTAAACTATCTACATACTGCCTTAAACCAATGGCAGCAGCAGGATTATGAGCGCCATCTATTAAAATTTCTCGCTGACACCAATTAACGGTTTGTAAACGTCCTAACCAGCGAGTTTTTGCCATTCCTTCCCGCACGACTTCATCGCTAATTTGCCAACCTTGCTGACGTAAAATATTAACAACAGCGATCGCTATAGCCGAATTAGTTAATTGAAAATCTCCCGCTAAGGATAAAGGGTATTCTAAACCTTGATATTTAGCCCGATTATCGGCAATTTTTTCGGCAGCTTCTACCCATACCGTTGGACAATTTAACAGCTTGATTCTCTCCCTAACTACCCCCTGCGCTGATTCCGGTAATTGTCCGATAACTGCGGGACAATTCGCTTTTAATATCCCCGCTTTCTCCCCGGCAATATCGGCAACCGTGGGACCTAAATTTTGCCAATGTTCCCGACTAATAGAAGTGATGACAGTAACTAAAGGTTGAGCGCAAACATTAGTCGCATCCAATCTTCCTCCTAAACCCACTTCCATCACGGCAATATCCACCTTTTCCTGAGCAAAATACAGCCAAGCAGCGGCAGTAATTACCTCAAATTGAGTAGGACTTTCCTGCTGGGGATCGATAAGCGATTGTATATATTTAAGCAGGTTTTCTAAAGTCGCGGTTTCAATATTTTCGCCATTAATAGAGATTCTTTCTGTCCAATCAATTAAATGGGGAGAAATATAACGTCCGACTTTGTAACCGGCGGTACTGAGAATAGAGGATAGATAGGCACAAACTGAACCTTTGCCATTAGTTCCCGTGACATGAATAATCGGAATTTTATCTTGGGGATTGCCTAAAATCTCCAGCAGATTTTTTATTCTTTCTAAACCGAGATTGACACCAAAACGCTGAAAAGGTTGCAGTAAAGAATCGATAGTCATGGTTGGCAAACTATAAATAGGGTTTGCGGCAAAAAGTTTTTCGGTGGGGGTAGGGTGTGGGGTGTGGGGTGTAGGGTTTTACCGATTTTCATCTGCTCAATTACCTAATTTTCAGGGAAAAAGTCCAGGGATTTTCCCCCTGATCACTCCCAGACGAGGCACTTTTGGATTTCAAAAAGGTCTAAAAGTTTTATCCAACAAGGTTTTTAGATTTATTCAGCAGACCCTAAATAAAGGAATCCGGCTAGGATCGATACTCCTACCGGCACTGATGACCCTTTCTGTGGGGGGCAATGTCTAAAGTTTGACTAAAATGCTCGGTTCTTTTTGGATCGGTAAAACATCAAGAGAGTCAATATTAGCGCAGTATTTTAAATCTTCTTGACAGTGGAGACGCAAGAGGCGCTGACCATGACTACAACTGTGGAACATTCCTAAAAGATCATTTTGCCATTGACGATAAAGAGCGATCGAGGCGATAACCTCATCATTACCGATCGCCATTTGCCCCGATTGTTCTTGTAGCGCATCGGCGATCGCTCCAGCACAGGCCGTATCTTCCAAAGAATAACCCCCTTCCCAACCAGAGCCAACAATCCAGACGGTATCGGGCTGCTTATCCAATAAGTAATTAACCGCAGCTTGCCGATTGATCATGGCCGCAGTGATCACGATTGGGGATTCTTCCACTCTTTGCAGAGCGCGAGTGCCGTTAGTGGTGCTGATAAACAGACGACGACCTTTCATTAAATCAGGGGTACAATCGAGGGGAGAATTGCCCAGATCGCAGCCTTCTACTTTCGCACCGCCTCTTTCTCCTGCCCGGAGACGTTTTGCCGGTTGCCAGGTATCGCTCACCTGCATCAGGGTTTTCAGATCGCTGAAGGTTTGCACTGCTTCCGCACCGGCATTGAGGGCAGTGGCGATCGTGGTTGTCGCTCTTAAAACATCGATAACGACGGCGCAATCGGGTAGAGTATGGACGGGGGTAAGTTCGGGAGTATGATAAATGAAAACCTGCACGAGTTATACCAAGTAAAAAGTAAAAGGGGGAATAAGCTCAACATACCGCCGCTCGGCGTTGCGCTGGCAGAAGAAAGACAAGGCCGATTTTATCACGATGGATGTCAGCTAGTTAAGCTGTTCTTAATTCAAATTGCTTGTTGAGATCAGGCAAGGGGGGGCTAATCTCAGAATAAGCGGTTTAAATACGTCTTAGCTTATTACTTGAAATACCCACGCGGGGCTCTTCTGGTTTATGTGTGGAAACGAAGCCTATACTGATAGTTTCTTCGGCAAAATAGTCGTAAAAGTCCTTCTCAGTCAACATTTCACGATTCCATAAGCAAAAATTATCACACAAAGTCGAGAAGAGCCGTATAGCTGATTTTGAGTCAATAAATTTGATCGAGGATTCTCAAGTTTATCTTTTTTTAATCAAAAGAGTTAGTCATAATAACTAATCTTTAATCTTCTGCCAATATTTATTATGAATAGATTGATAAAGCCTGTTCCCAAGCCACTAAAAGCCTATCTCTCTTGAAATTGTC
>NZ_JADBUZ010000058.1:0-22190 GCF_020245305.1 Microcystis sp. M20BS1
GTGATACTAAACGTCGGGACATATAAACAGTTATAAGGCTGGTCTGGGTTGACCTGTTAGATTCAGTCAGGGGACTGAAGACCTTACTAGGCGGTTATTTCGGGCATTTCAGCTCTATTTCATGCCTAAACGTTTCGCACTACCGTCTCTTAGCTTATCAAAAATTAGTTATCGCTCGTCGAGTGTCGGCTGGCAATAAAATGAAATATGACGGGATTTGGCATCATCCCCAGAGGACAGACTACTGTCCCCCACAAATAGCCTTAACTGTGTTGGTAGTATAGTGATGGCCGCCTTAGCCCAAGGAAGACTGCGGCAAAAACAGGATTTGCTGGTAGAAGCACTCTCCGGTCGGGTGCGTCCCGGTCAGCAATTTATTCTCGCCCAGTTACTAAGTCTGATTGACAGTATTGACGAGACGATTGCCCAGTTTGACCGAGAAATTTGTGAAAAAACGTCTGGTTAAACGTTTAGAGAAGCTTGGTTATCAAGTTACTTTTGAGCCTGTTCCGGTTGTCTCTTAAATTGGTCTAGAATATTTCCCAGTTGGGCTGTCGCCTTTTCCTGACTTCAGCCATCTACTGCCGTGGTTTTGTGACCACATTGTCATTTTCAAGTCAGTCAGGAGACAGGTTTTAGGTGTTGGGGGTTGGGGTTTTGGGGTTTTGGGGTTTTAGTTCAATTCCCTCACTTCCCCATTCCCCCACCTCCCCATTCCCCCACACCCCTAATTCTTATGAGAGATTCCCTATCGAGCCGTCTAAGAGTACAACAACACTGCCTCAATCAAGTTAAATTAGCCGTGAGAAAGCAGGGCTTTAGCAGTCAGCGCTCCTTAGCCAAAGAAGCTGAATTTAGTCTGGCTACTGTCAGCAACTTCCTGACTGGCAAACCGGTAGAACAGGCCACTTTTGAACAAATTTGTCGTCGATTATGCCTCGACTGGCAAGAAATCGCCGCCCTGAATTTTGAGCTAAAAACACCCCCTCAAGACAAAATTCCGGTTAATTCGGCAGCCAAGAGCGAAAAATTGGACACATTACCCCCCTATCCTAATGGGGCAGTTCCCCTTGGTTCCCCATTTTATTTAGAACGTCTTCCCCTCGAAGAACAGATAAGGCAGGAAATCAAGAAACCGGGGGCTTTAGTGCGGATAAAAGCTCCCAAAGAAATGGGCAAAACCTCCCTACTTTTGAGAATGCTCGATTTTGCTAAACAGCAAGGCTACCGCACGGTGAGTTTGAACTTAGAACAGGTGGACCAGACGATTTTGGCTGATTTAAACCAATTTTTGCGCTGGTTATGTGCCAATGCCGCCCGTCAACTACAGTTAAAACCGCAATTAGATGAGTATTGGGATGAGGATTTAGGTAGCAAGATTAGCTGTACGGTTTACATTCAAGACTATCTCCTGGAATCGATTACCGCCCCCATTGTCCTCGCTCTCGATGAACTGAATCAGATTTTTGAACATCCCCAAGTGGCCAAGGATTTTTTACCGCTGCTGCGTTCTTGGTACGAAGAATCCAAAACCCTACCTATCTGGCAAAAACTCCGTCTTATCGTCGTCCATTCCACAGAAATTTATGTTCCCCTGCAGCTCAATCAATCCCCCTTTAACGTGGGATTCCCCGCACAGTTAAGTCATTTTAGTCTGGAGGAGGTATTGCAATTAGCCCAACGTTATCAACTCACCTGGGAAAATCAGGAAAAAGTCCAACAACTGATGGAGCTAGTAGGAGGACATCCAGCTTTGGTACAAACTGCCCTCTACTATCTCAGTCGGGAGGAAATAACCATGACGCAAATATTAACCAGCGCCACCTCTGTCACCGGGATCTATGCCCATCACCTGCGGCGCCATTGGGCGGTATTAGAACAACAGCCGGAACTAGCAAAAGCTCTCGACCGGGTGATGAGCGCGGTGGAACCCGTACAATTAGACCCAATTCTCGCTTACAAACTCAGCAGTATGGGACTACTCAAACAATCAGGAGATAAAGTAGTACCAGGCTATGAATTGTATCGACGCTATTTTTTAGAGGTGAAATCCTCTATCAGTTATCAGTAAACAGTAATCAGTTATCAGTGAGGGTGTAGGGTGTGGGGTGTAGAGTGTAGGGTGTGGGGGGAATAAATAAAATAATCTCCTGACGACCGGCTCCTATCTCCTGACTCCTATCTCCTGACGACCGGCTACTAACCCCACCAACAAACTTTTTGCCGCAAACTCTACTTATGAATATGTCAAACAAAGATACTGTCCAAAATACTGTCAACGTTAGCAATTTTAGTCGCTCGCAACTCGGTCGGCCGGATGAGAACAATTTATATAAGGCAGTCGCCACAATTACTGAGGGACATTGGCCGGAAAATCTGTCGGGATACGTTTTTATCGTCTGTCCTTTTCATAGAAAAAATGACCGTCATTTGTTCTCTGGCGAAGGTGTAATTATTAAATGGGACTTGCAAGGTAAAAATAATCAAGTTAACGTTTACAGTAAAAAACTAAAAACTTGGGATAATTTTTGGCGAAAAGTTTTACCTATATTTAATATTAGTCAAGCCACTTTTCCCGCCGTGGTCAGCATTTTGGGTTGTTCAGAAATAGCGAATACTGCTATGGTTAAACTAGAAAAAGTTTCCGAAGATAAACAACTAGAAGAAACCCGATTAATTCTCACTGCCGATGCGGGACGTTACTGGGAAGTGGATCCGGTTTCCCTGGATACTATCACTCCGATTGGTTATTTTGACCAACATATTGTTTCCGTGCCTTTGTCTATTTTCCCAGTCCTAGAAAATACCGCTCACCCCTTCTACGACAAAAAGACCCAAGAATTTATCACCTGTGAATTAAAGCTAAAACTTATATCGGGAGGTATGTTAAAAGATTTAGATAAATCGGTGTATATTGTTCTTTGGGATCAACAAAAAAAACTTAAACCCTGGAAACTACAGGGAAGTATTCTCGATGGTAGCCCCCATTCGGTCATCGTCACCGAAGATTATATCATGATTCCCGATATGCCCTTTCAGATGGGAGTAGCCAAACTATTAGGTATCAGAATTAAGCCTGAAGAAACCTATCCGAAAACTCAAATTTATCTGGTTAACCGTCAAGATCTCAAGGAAGAAGAAACCACCGTTCCCTCGCGATTAATTACCTTCAATGGCGACAGTTATCACTTCCTTTGTAGTTACCATAGTACCAACGGTCAAATTCAGCTTGTGGCCATCCAAAACGCCACTATTAGTTTAACCGAAGCGATCGAAAAAGACGATATCCAACATTTTACCGGTCAGGGTTATCCCCCCGAATACCACGGCATCCCCTGGATGTTTTCCTTTGACCCCGGAGTGCTGCGCAAAGTGGTTATCGAAGATGCCAGGGTGATGAGCGAACAAGCTTTCATCCATCCGGGGTGGTTCTCTACCACTCTCTACACCGCCGACCCGCGGGAATTGGAACAGGGATACAGCGCCATTTATCAGGTTTATGCTGGTTATGTGCGCGAATTAATCTGTCGTCGTCAGTATATGGATTGTCGCGACCAAAGTAATCGCATCCTCAGCGATGCCGAACTTCCCTGTCATGACTTGCCCTCGGTATTAGCCAAGGTTCCCTTCGATAAGGATTGGAATCAGTTAACTGAACAGATTAGCCAAGAAAAAAAAGCCAGTGATACTCATGTATCACATTTAGGTCGGGGACTACTGGATTTTTATGTTTGTCCCGATGGCTATATTTTAGATAGCATTCAGTTTATTCCCCAAGAACAGGGCTATCTATTGACGACGGTTTTAACCCCGACCAAAGTATTAGAAGCTTGGTTATTTAACCCTGACAATCTCAAGGACGGACCGATTGCTAAACTGAGTTTGCCGGAAGATGTTCACTTTGGTTTTACCTTGCATTCCGAGTATTTCGAGCAGGTGCTGCCTTCTCCCCGTCCTTCCGTCTCACAGGTAAATCAAGTCCTGTCAGCCTTGCGGAGTCTTGTTTTAGTTCCCGTAGAATTTTTCTTGGGGAAACCCGCAGCCATTTACAATCGCCAAGTAAAAAAATGATTGTTCTCAACGGATACGACATTCTTGCCCAAATCTACGAAAGTGTTAACTCGGAAGTCTATCGGGCCATTCGCACCGTCGATAATCAACCGGTTATGCTCAAAATCCTCAAGCAAGAATATCCAACCGCACAAGAACTAACCCATTACAAACAGGAGTATAAAACCATCTGCGGCCTGAACTTCGAGGAGGCGATTAAAGCCTATGGTTTAGAAACCTACCGCAGAACTCCCGTGATTATTTTGGAAGATTTCGGGGGTGTATCCTTAAAAAAATGGCTAGAGGGCAAAAAAACTCTAGCCTTAAGGGACTTTTTAAGTCTTGCACCCCGAATAGTGGCTAATTTAGAGAAAATTCACAACGCCAAGGTTATTCACAAAGATATTAATCCTGCCAATATAGTTCTTAACCCCGAAACCGGACAGATTAAAATCATCGATTTTGGCATTGCCAGCGTCCTGCAGCGGGAAAATCCGGGGCTAAAAAATCCCAACGTCCTGGAGGGGACTTTAGCCTATATTTCTCCCGAACAAACCGGACGGATGAATCGCAGTCTCGATTACCGTACAGATTTTTATTCTTTGGGCGTTAGCTTCTATGAACTTCTCACCGGACAATTACCTTTTCGGGCTAAAGATGCTTTGGAATTAGTTCACTGTCATCTGGCAAAACAACCTCTGGAGATTAATAGTCTCGTCAGGGAAGAAATTCCCCCGGTGGTGGAGGCAATCATCAGGAAACTGATGGCTAAAACCCCCGAGGAACGATACCAAAGTGCCTATGGTATTCGGGCAGATTTAGAAGAATGTTTAAGACAACTAGAAACAACGGGTAAAATTGAGGATTTTGTCATCGCTGGGCAAGATCTAGCCAATCAGTTCCAAATTCCCCAAAAACTCTACGGTAGGGAGACAGAAATCGCCACTCTCCTCACTGCTTTTCAACGGGTAGCCACGGCGGCTAAAAACTCCTCTCACACCGAACTGATGCTAGTTACGGGTTATTCTGGCATGGGTAAAACCACCCTAGTTAGGGAAATTTATCAGCCAATTACTGAAAAACGCGGCTTTTTTATCTCTGGTAAATTTGACCAATTTCAGCGCGATACTCCCTACGCTGCCGTGGTTAGCGCTTTGACTCATCTTGTCAAGCAACTTTTGGGGGAAAGTCAGCCACAACTGCAACTATGGCGACAAAAACTCTTAAAGTCTTTGGGGGCGAATGCACGGGTTATTATTGATGTGATTCCTGAACTAGAATTAATTATCGGTCCACAACCAGAGGTGTTACAATTAGGAGCGATCGCTACTCAAAATCGCTTTAATTTAGTCTTTAAAAATTTTATTCGGGTCTTTTGTTCCCCAGAACATCCCTTAGTCATCTTTCTCGATGATTTACAATGGGCAGACTTGGCTAGTCTCCAGTTAATAGAATTAATTATGCTCGATGGCGATATGGACTATTTATTTTTAATTGGTTCCTATCGCAGTAACGAAATTAATTCCACCCATCCCCTAAGTGCTACTCTCGATAAATTAGAGCAGGGGGGCATAATTATCAATCAAGTTATTTTAAAACCTCTGGGTCTTGAACAGGTCAATCAGTTAATTGCTGACACCTTAAACCATTCACCCGAATATGTGCAATCTTTGTCCGCTTTAGTCTGGCAAAAAACCCACGGGAATCCTTTTTTTGTCAATGAATTTCTCAAAACTATCTACTGGGAAAATTTGCTATTTTTCCAACCGGGGCAGCAAACAACCACTAAAACCGATAATAATAGGGGTTATTGGCAATGGCATCTCGGCCAAATTCAAAGGATTGGTAGTACCGATAATCTGATTCAATTTATGATGGGCAAAATGCAGAAATTGCCCCCCGAAACCCAGGAAATTTTAAGTTTAGCAGCTTGTCTTGGGGCAGAGTTTAATTTATATAGTCTGGCAGTAATCTCTGAAAAATCACCTCCAGAACTTTTACCAATTTTAACTTATAGTAGTGAAGCTGGTTTAATTATTCCCCTCTCAGAATTGGATGAACAATTACTGATTCAAGAATATAAATTTGCTCATGATCGCATTCAACAAGGAGCTTACGCTCTCATCGAAGACAGCAAAAAATCTTTAATTCACCTAAAAATTGGTCGCCTACTTTGGCAGCATACTGCCGCCAATGAATTATCGGAAAAAATTTTTAAAATAGTCGATCATCTCAATCTTGGTTATCAACTAATTAGCGAGGAAAAAGAACGAGAGTCAGTGGCTAACTTGAATTTACTAGCAGCCCAAAAGGCAAAAGCCGCTAATGCCCAAACTGGAGCCTTAAAATATATTAAAATCGCTCAAAAACTTCTCAAAAAAGCAAGCTGGAAGAATAACTATCAACTGACTTTAGATATTTATTCTGAAGCCACAGAAATCGCCTATTTAAGTGGAGATTTTGAGCAGATGCAGTGCTGGGCTAATCTCGTGTTAAAACAGGCAAAAACAACCCTAGATAAGGTGAAAGTTTATGAAGTCATCATCGAAGCTTATCAAGCCCAAAATCACGAACTAAAAGCGGTAGAAATTGGTTTATCCGTCCTCAAAAGCCTAGATTTCGAGATTCCTGAATCCTTAAAATCATCAGATATTCAGGAAGAACTCAATAAAACTAGGCAAAAATTAGCGGGTCAAAATATCGAAAATTTAAGTAATTTACCGCCGATAAATGAGGAAGAAAAATTAGCAATCATGAAGATAGCGAGTGCCATATTTCCTCCTGTTTATATTGCCGCACCTCATCTCTTACCCATCCTAGTATCAAAACAGGTTAACTTATCAATTGAATACGGCAATAGTTATCTAGCGGCTTTTACTTATGTCAATTATGGCTTAATTCTTTGTGGTCTTTTAGAAGATTGGGAAACGGGTTATCAATTTGGACGATTAGCTTTAAACATTGCTGATAAATTTCATGCCAAAGCCCTGATGCCGAAAATAATTGCCGTCTTTTCCGCCACTATTAGTATCTGGAAAGAACCGATTAAAAATTCCCTGTCTTTGTTAAAATCTTCCTATCAAACCGGTTTAGAAATGGGCGATCTCTACTACGGAACAACCTGCGCCTATCTTTACTGTTTTCATTCCGCCTTTATCGGACAGGAATTAACCGAATTAGCTAGAGAAATAGCTAACTATGATCTGGCTTTTGTTAAGCTCAAACAAGAAAACACCCGCAACTATCTAAAAATCTACGGACAAACAGTTTTAAATCTGCTGGGGCGCTCGGAAAATCCCGGTAATTTAGAAGGACAGTACTATCAAGAAACTCTTATGTTACCGTACCATCTAGAGGCTAATGATCTCTATGGTCTCTGTGCTTTATTTGTCAATAAATTATACCTTTGTTATCTATTTGGACAGTACGAACAAGCTATTAAAAATGCTAACCAAGCCCAACAATATCTAGGAGGAGCCACCGCTACTTTATTGATTTCTCTACATAACTTCTATGATTCTCTCGCCCATTTAGCTATTTATAATCATCTGGACAATGACCAAAAAAAGCAAGTATTAGAACGAGTGACGAATAATCAGAAAAAGCAACAGGAATGGGCTAATCAAGCCCCCTCTAACTATCTTCATAAATTTTATTTAGTGGCAGCGGAAAAGGATCGAGTGCAGGAATCCTATCTAGAAGCCATAGAAAACTACGATCTAGCCATCGCTAAAGCCAGGGAAAATGAATACATTAATGAAGAAGCACTGGCTAACGAACTAGCGGCGAAATTCTATCTCGATTGGGGTAAAGTAAAAATTGCCAAAACCTACATCAATGAAGCTGCCTATCTCTATTCTCTTTGGGGAGCAACAGCTAAAGTCAAAGATATAGAAAGCCGCTATTCTCAGTTAATGGTCAATAATTATGGTTCCAATTCCCTGACCGAAACCACGAGAACTACCACCAGAAAAAATTCAGTTAGTCATGCGGGAGAACTGTTAGATTTAGCCACGATTATGAAAGCATCCCAAGCCATTTCTAGTGAGATAGTTTTAGATCAATTACTCGCCACCCTGATGAAAATTCTCATCGAAAATGCTGGGGCGCAGCTGGGCTATCTTATCCTAGAAAGCGGCGGACAACTATCGATCGAAGCCTCCGGTTCAGTGCAGGAAGATAGGGTGACAGTCTTTAAATCTAATGCGATCGAAGAACATCTTCCCGTCTCAATTATTAACTATGTGGCCCGGAGCGGTCAAACCGTTCTTAATAACGATGCTGCCCATCAGGGCAATTTTAGCAACGATCCCTATATTAAAATCCATCAAACCAAATCGCTGCTTTGCACACCCCTACTCGACCAAGGACAACTGCGGGGAATTGTCTATCTAGAAAATAATCTCACCGTCGGGGCTTTTACCCAAGAAAGATTGGAAGTGCTGCAACTGCTCTCTAGCCAAGCTGCCATCGCAATTACTAACGCCAAACTCTACGCCGAAATCAAAGCTAAACAGAGACAACTAGCGCAATTTTTAGAAGCCATGCCAGTGGGGGTATTTGTCCTCGATGCCGACAGTCAACCCTACTACGCCAATCAAACTGCCCAAGAGATTTTAGGAAAAGAGATAGTTAATATCACCACGGCTAATCAGTTGGGGGAAACCTATCAGTTATATCAAGCTGGAACCGATCGATTGTATCCCACAGAATACCATCCGATTGTCCGAGCTTTAAGGGGGGAAAAAAACACGGTGGATGATATAGAAGTTCACCAAGGAGAGAAGATTATCCCCCTAGAAGTGTATGCCACGCCCGTTTTTGACGAAAAAGGAGAAATTATCTATGCGATCACCGCTTTTACCGATATTAGCGAACGAAAACAGGCGGAAGCGGAACGGATTCGCTTTACCGAAGAATTAGCCGAGTATAGCCGCACCCTAGAACAGAAAGTGCGGGAGCGCACCCTGGAACTCAGCCAAACCCTAGAAATTCTCAAGGCCACCCAAGCAGAATTACTGTTTGAAAATGAACTGCTCAGAAGTACCGAAGAATCTAGCACCTTTGACTACCAAGTGGGGGGCAGTTTGCCTATGGATGCACCCACCTACGTGGTCCGCGCCGCCGACCGTTATCTCTATAAAGCCCTCAAACGCGGCGATTTTTGCTATGTTCTCAATCCCCGTCAAATGGGTAAGTCTAGTTTAATGGTACGCATGATCGATCACCTCCAACACGAGGGCATCTGTTGCGCTCCCATTGATTTAACCCGTATCGGCAGCGAAAATGTCACTCCCGACCAATGGTACAAGGGGATAGCCTTCGAGTTAGGACGACGTTTTGGCCTGCTCAAAAGGGTCAATCTGAAAGCTTGGTGGCAAGAACGGGAAGATGTCTCGGCAGTGCAGCGCTTGGGGGAATTTATCGAAGAGGTGTTATTGCTGGAAGTGGGGATAGTGGAAGGTTCTCCCCCGAAACCGATTGCGATTTTTATCGATGAAATCGATAGCGTTTTGGGCTTAAATTTTGCGGTTAATGACTTTTTTGCCCTGATTCGTTCCTGCTATAACCAGCGCGGTTTTAACCCGCTCTATCGGCGTTTGACCTTCGCTTTCTTCGGTGTTGTCACCCCCTCCGATTTAATTACCGACCACCAAATCACTCCTTTTAATATCGGTCATTCGATTCAATTGGAGGGTTTTAAGGAACACGAAGCCCAGCCTTTACTGCGCGGATTGGCCGAGAAATTTAGTAACCCGCAAACTGTCTTAAAAGAAGTCTTTGCCTGGACAAACGGTCAACCTTTTCTGACCCAAAAACTCTGTCAGTTAATTCGCACCGCCACCTCGCCGATTCCCCCCAATAGTGAGGCCTCCTGGATTGAGGACTTAGTACAGAAGAAGATCATTGGCAATTGGGAGGCTCAGGATGAACCGGAACATCTGCGGACTATTCGCGATCGGCTTCTCAACAGTCATCGCTCCCAGTTGCTCCTGAGACTCTATGAACGGATTTTAAGGGAAAAAGAGGTGATTGCCGAGGATAGCCCCCCAGAAAAAGAGTTACTTTTATCAGGGTTAGTGATCAAAGATCAGGGCCAGCTGCGGGTCCATAATCCCATCTATCAAGCAATCTTTAACCTCCATTGGCTGGCCCGGGCAAAATCAACCTAGTAAGTAGGTAGATGTTAAAAGTTGTCAGATTTCCCCCCTTTATCAAGGGGAGATTAAGGGGGGATCGGCACTTCCTTTATTAAGGGTGGCAGGGGAGATCGAAGGTAAAATCAGCCAATACTAAATCCTGTTTAATAAGTTATAGGATAGTGGGAAGTTAAAGTTAGATTGGGAGTTATCAAACTATTAAAAATAGATTTGCTATTACACCCTAAGCAGTCGCTGATTTAGCAGCACTCACTCCTATCATTCGAGAGATCAAAACCCTGGAAGTCCCCAAAAACTCCAAAATCTGAATCGCTAGTTGGGGAGAGAAATGTCAAGATTTATTAAATATAGAGAAATTGCCGCATGGGATATAATATATGTGGTTGCCTATTAGTCTAAGTCAAATGAACATTAGACCTCTTGCAAAAATCAAAAATCTTCCGTTAGGTGAGGAATCAGGTTTCGGCCGTGAGACTTCGGAGTGAGACTTCGATGGATCAGATAGTGATGCCATTCAGACTTAAATTGACCTTTTAAATACAGCAACTTTTTCTGGAATGTAGTGATTAGGAACAATTTAAGAATACTTTCTCACCTAGCCCGAGCTTTTATTTAACTAATTCCGAGGATAATTACCGTGAAAACAGCGAAATATCCCGAAAAAATTGCCGCTCTCTGGACAACATTCCTCTTGGGAACTCTATTTCACACCCAACTGGGGTTAATGCCACTCTTCCATGGTCAATCGATCGTCGAGAGTCATCAAACCAGCAATCTCGATCCGATTTTCTGGGGAATGTTGCTCTTTTTTTTGCTGCCAATGTTAGCGATTATCGGGGTCAATTTTAGCGAAAGTCGCTCCTTGCGAAAAGTCCATTTCTGGCTGACAATTCTCTATTCTGTCTTGAATCTAGCCCATCTGATCGCCGATCTTTTGGTCAGACCGATCGCCTGGTATCAAATTGCTCTCATGGCAATTTTATTGATCATCGGACTGATTTTAAATCTAGTTTCCTATCAATGGCTGCGGTTAGCGATCGCCCATCCGCACCATCTCTCGGAAAGTCATTAGTAGTGCCAAGATCAAAAGGTGGCCCGTTGACTAACTGATTCAGACAAAAGGATGCCTTTTGAGCTCAAGTTGGGGCTTATTAGGGTAAAAGCCAGCTTAAACCAGAGCTAAAGGGATTTTTTCTGAGAATTTAACTTAAAAAATCTAATTAATCCCTATTATTTCCCAGATCAGCCCGTAAATTGTTCCTGTTTCCGGGCTGACGCTGCCACCTCATCTCACCAAGTGCGGATCTTTTTAGCTATGATAGTTCAGAACCAAGCCAATAAAGGGAACTTTTGGGGCTGGTTATTCATCAGAAAACTCCTAATCGGAGGAGTTAAGCAGACGATATAGTTCAGATTAACGGCAAATATTGGTTAATAGTAATAACGAGGTAATTATTTTGATGAAATCTCTCATTCGTTGGACGGCAACTCTTGGTTTAGTAGGAACGACAATGTTGACTTCGCTGCTGGGCAGCTATTCTAAAGCACTCGCTTTACCAGAAGAACAAATCGTCAAAACCTTGCAGTCTGTACCTGTCTTCGCTATTGCCGATGATCAAGGAGTTCCCTTAATTGCCGTAGAAAAAGAACAGAAATTCACGGGGGTTTTTATCAGTAAGCAGGACGCACAAAACTTTTTTGAACGACTGAAAAAAGAGAATCCTGAAGTGGCCAGCAAAGTTAAAGTTCAGGCTGTTTCCTTGGCACAAGTCTATAAAATGCAAACCAGTCAAACCGATCAAAATCGTTTAATTATCGATTTTGTTCCCAAAGAGTCGGAAGTAGAATCGGCGAAAAAACTGCTCAGTGAAAGAGGTCAACAGTATCAAGGTGGTGTACCTTTATTTGTGCCGAAAGCAGGAAAAGAGAGTAATTTTCTGGTGGTCAATCGCAATAATCAGGATTTTATTCCTTTCTTCTTTGAAAAAGCCGCCGCTTTGCAAATGGTAGAACAATATAAAAAAGCCAATCCCGCCGAAGCAGCCACGGTGAAAATTGATGTTATTCCCTTAGAAAGTGTCATCGCCACCCTACAACAAAGTAACGATGAAGCTTTAACTAAAATTCTCCTCTATCCTAGCCAAGAAACGATTGATTTTATCCGAGCAAATAGTAACCAAAATGCTCCCAACCAACCCCCAGCAAATCAGCCACGCCCTAATAATAATACCAATAATCCCCCCGCCCCCAATCGTTAAGCCTTGTGTCTGCTAGTATTTCCGGTCAAGAATTAAGTCAATGGCGCCAACAGGCGATCGCGGATTTAGCGCAAGCGCAACTATCTCCGAAGGAAGTGGATATATTTCTGCAAGCAGTGACAGATTTAGATACTCTTTCCCTGCGCTTACAATCCTTTCGCGAACGAGAAAAAATCCCCTTGAGTTATTCTTGGTCGGAAATTACTAAACGCTGGCAAAAACGCCTTAAGGCAAGGGTTCCCTTGCAGTATTTGCTCGAATCGGTGGTCTGGCGTGATTTTACTCTGAAAGTCTCCCCAGAAGTCTTAATTCCTCGTCCCGAAACCGAGTTATTAATCGATATCGTTGGAGAAACCTTCAGAGGAGACGACGGGGGAATCTGGGTAGATCTGGGAACCGGTAGCGGTGCGATCGCTATTGGTTTAGCCAGTATCTTGACAAAAGCAGAGATCTATGCTATTGATTACAGTCAAACGGCTTTAGCGATCGCCAAAGAAAATATCATCAAGACGGGTTTTGCCGACAGAATTATCTTAAAACAGGGTTCTTGGTGGACACCCCTAGAGAAGTGGAAAGGACAGATTAGCGGTATGGTGTCCAATCCTCCCTATATTCCCAGTGCAGAAATCCTCGACCTACAAATTGAAGTGCGGGAACATGAACCCCGTTTGGCCCTCGATGGGGGTGAAGACGGATTGACCGCGCTGCGCTATCTAGTGGCCACTGCTCCCGATTATCTGCGATCGGGAGGCCTTTGGCTAGTGGAAATGAGAGCCGGTCAAGGGGAAAAAGTAGCGCAAATGCTGGAAAATCAGGGCAATTATCGACAAATTCAGATTATTAATGACCTAGCAGGTTTCGATCGCTTTGTTTTGGCCGAGCGAATTTAGCGCAATGTCCCCGCTTCGCAGTCCCGCAGCCAGAGACGCACCGCTTGGCCGATGGTGCCTTGACTGGTTTCTAGGGGAGGTAAGGGGACTTGAGCGGGTTCAAGGGCAGCTAATTGACTGTAAATCGTCACTAATCGCCATCCTTCCCCAGTTTTAGTTAAAAATAACCAGTGATAATTCTGGAGAGTGAGAGAGCGATTTTTGCCATACTGACGCTCTAAAGTTGTAAAAAAAACCTGTTGAGTGTCATCGGCAATTTGACCGGAATATTGATTAGCACTTAAAGGTAGGGGTGCAAATTCGGGACGACCGGCAATAATCACAAAAACTGGTGTAGATAATTTTTGGTCGATTTGGGAGCGGGTCATAACTCGGTTAGCATAACCGGGTAAATCTGACAAGAGGCGATCGACTAAAAGATTTAAATTCTCTGGACAGCTAGAAAGAGGACGACTAACTGCTGGCGAGTTAATCCCGAAAATAACCAGCAATACCCCTAAATATCGGCTAATTCGTGACAAATTTTTGTCCATGCTACCTTTGGCTCCTCCGCACCAGTGATCGGTCGTCCAATTACTAGATAATCAGCCCCAGCTTTAAGCGCTTGGGCCGGAGTCATCACCCGACTTTGATCCCCTTTGCTTGACCAGGAGGGACGAACTCCGGGGCAAACTAAGAGAAAATCCTCTCCACAGACGCGACGCAATTGCGCCACTTCTTGGGGAGAACAAACCGCCCCATCAATTCCCGATTCTTTGGCCAATAATGCCAGATTTAAGGCATATTCCGATAGTTCTAGGGGAATTTTGAGGTCGAGGGCTAATTCCCTGGCGTTAAGGCTGGTTAAAACGGTGATAGCGAGAAGTTTTGGCGGCGATAGCAGGTCAGAAATTGCCTCCTTAGCCGCCGTCATTGCTTGCCGTCCGGCTGTTGCGTGCAGGGTGAGTAAATCCACTTGATAGCGACTGGCGGAACGACAGGCCCCGGCGACCGTATTGGGAATATCATGGAATTTAAGATCGAGAAAGCTCTTTTTTTGTCTTTCTTGCAGAATCCCTAGAATTTCTGCACCGCTACTGACAAATAATTCTAGTCCCACTTTCCAAAAATTGACTTCCGGCAACAGATCGAGCATTGCGATCGCTGATTCTAAATCCGGCACATCAAGAGGAACAATAATTCGGTCTGAGTTGGTCATATTGGGGCTATACAGTGGGGAAGTGGGGAAGTGGGGAAGTGGGGACGGAGTTTAAAGGTAGTACAGCTTAAATCAGAGAAAAATCCAATCGGCAAAAGTGGCAGCCTGTCCGCAGTAAATACCATCACGATCGATGATATTCCAAACGATCGCTTTTTCAATGCGAAATAGTTGACCGTTTTTCGTGATCCTTACCCCGTGATAATCGTTGATATAGCCCTGTTTTTTGACTAAATCCAGCATTTTTTGGCGTTCTTGGGCGGGTTCCTCTCCCTCTACCGTTGCTCGCGAAGGAGTTGTTAATAATTCTGGCCAAGTTAAACCCCAGAGATCGAGGGCACCGCGATTACCATAATTGAAGATCGGATTAGTTTGCGTACCGTGGGAAACCAGCACAAAAGGGGCATAAAAGAGCATTTTACTCTGTTCTTTGCCAGTACCGATCCGAGGCAACAGCGATCGCCCGATTAACTGTTCATAACTATCCAGCAGCAATTCTGTCCAAGCTATAATAGCTAAATCTTGCCAAATTTCCATAAAATTATCTTGAAAAACCGGTTTAATCTTCCCTTTGCCAATATTTATAGGCCGCGTAGGCTAAAGTAATCACTCCCGTCAGAATTGCCGACTCATCCACTAAAAATTCCGGATGGTGAAGGGGGGGATTGAGGAGGTGAGGAGAACCCACTCCCAGACGGAACATTGTCCCCGGGGCCTGTTGCAAATAAAGGGAAAAATCCTCGGCCCCCATGGAGGGTTCCGAGAGAATTAAAACCCGATCCTGTCCCCAAGCTTCTAAAGCAGCTTCTTCCACCAAACGAGTTAAAAATTGGTCATTTTGTACCGATGGCACACCCCGACGATAATTTACTTGACATTTAGCGTTATATGTGCTACAGACATTCGTGACCAAACTCTCGATCCATTCTGGGAGATGGGCGTGGGTTTCTGGGTGCAGCGATCGCACTGTTCCTGCCATGCGTACCTGATCGGCGATGACGTTGGGGGCGCGACCACCGCTAATCTGGCCGATGGTGAGGACAATGGGACGCAAAGGGTTTTGAGTCCGACTAATTGCCTGTTGCAAAGTGGTGATTACTTGCGAAGCGATCCAGATAGCATCGATCGCCTCGTGGGGCCGGGCCCCGTGGCCGGATTCCCCTTGAATAAAAATCTCCAGATCGTCGGCAGCCGCAGTTAAGGCCCCGTAACGAACCCCGATCGATCGGGCCGGAATCGAGGGGAAAACGTGCAGCCCGAAAACGGCGCTGACATCCCGCATCACCCCTTCCCGGATCATCCAATTGGCCCCCTGGGCGATTTCCTCTGCTGGTTGAAAGAGAAAGCGTATTTTTCCCCCCAAAGGTTCCGAGAGACGGGAAAGCACCATCGCCGCCCCTAAACCGACGGTAGCATGAACATCGTGACCGCAGGCGTGCATAATCCCCGGTTTACGCGAAGCAAAGTCTAAATCGGTCTTTTCTTGGATCGGTAGGGCATCCATATCGGCCCGGATGGCTAAAATCCTTCGATCACTGCCTTTTCCCGCCAATTCTCCCTTAACTCCCGTTTTTCCCACCGCTTCCTGCACCGATAGACCACAGGAAGACAAAACCCCGGCAATATAGGCGGCAGTTTGATATTCTTGCCCGCTTAACTCTGGATTCGCGTGAATGTGGCGGCGAATCTCCACTAATCGGGGTGCGAGACTCTCGGCTATGTTTTTAATCTCGGAGAGCATGAAACCAGTTTTACAGTACCTTTAGGGTTAATCATAGAGCATTTTTTACCTGAAAAGTTGGGTCTGGCTGATTTTCAGTCTCAACTGTCTTCTCGGCACTCTTTCAACCCAGGACTAAGCTAATTTGTCAAGAGGATGCAGGAGTTACTATTCATCTCTTGATTCGGTAACACCTCTTGAGAGAATATTCCAGCTATGATAGGAAACAGTGTCTAGTTAGGAAAAAAACATGGTTCAGTCTTCCGAAAAAATTGAAGTTAAGTACGGGGAAAGAGAAATTGCTGAAGGAACATTAATTACTTTCCCCAATCCACGCCCCGGCAGAAATTACGATATTCATATTACTCTGCCGGAATATACCTGTAAGTGTCCCTTTTCCGGTTATCCCGATTTTGCCACTATTTATCTTAGCTACGTTCCCGATCAAAAGGTGATGGAATTAAAGGCGATTAAACTTTATATTAATAGTTATCGCGATCGTTATATTTCCCACGAAGAAGCAATTAACCAAATTTTAGATGATTTGGTGGCCGCTTGCGAACCCTTGCAGATGAAAGTTAAGGGGGATTTTCATCCCAGAGGTAACGTTCATACCGTGGTGGAGGTGATGTATAAAAAAGAATAGCATAATTGTCTAGTTTGGGGATGGGGTTGCTCCCATCCCTTGCTGTTCTAGTTTTTGTTGTTCAAGTTTTTTGCTGTCCTTGTTTTCAATACTTATTTTAAAATTGTCCTCTATACTTAGAGCTTGAATCTTATCGTTAAGAGTTGGTTGATTGCCTTTGACTGCTGCTAGGTAAACTGCCCGCGCATTTAAATTGCTTATTGAGATGAGGCAAGAGGCAAGAGGCAAAACGGAGAATAAATCATCAGTTTTTAATAACCAGATTTAGTATAAGTAGGGCTGGCTGAATAAATCTAAAAACCTTGTTGGATAATATTTTTAGGCTTTTTTGCAATCAAAAACTGCCAACCCTTGGCGTGATCTACACTCCACACCCTGCCCCCGGGAAAAACTTTTTCAGCCAACCCTAAGTAGAATTTAAAATCATCCCCAGTGAGGAACTAGCCATGAAATCCTTTGCCCTTCTTACCACCCTTAGCCTAATCAGCCTTTCCACCCTCGCGACTGTTCGCCCCGTCATGGCGCTAGAGAGCCGACAACCAGCCGAAACCCGGATCGCTCAAGGGAACAATCAAGACGCAATCGGCTACTATAACCGGGGAGTTGGCTACATCCAACAAGAAAAATACGATCTCGCCCTCGCTGAATTCACCAAAGCGATCGAACTCGATCCTAACTATACCGAGGCTTACAACAATCGCGGGTTTCTTTACGCCGGACAGGGGAAACCCGACCTCGCCCTGTCCGATTACAATCAGGCGATCAACATCAATCCCCGATACGCCGAGGCTTACCTCAATCGCGGGCTTCTTTACCAACAACAGGGGAAACCTGACCTCGCCCTGTCCGATTACAATCAGGCGATCAACATTAATCCCCGATTGGCCCTGGCTTACAACAATCGCGGGTTTCTTTACGCCGGACAGGGGAAACCAGACCTCGCCCTGTTCGATTACAATCAGGCGATCAACATTAATCCCCGGGACACCCGTGCTTACGTCAATCGGGGGCTTCTTTACGGCGAACAGGGGAAACCCGACCTCGCCCTGTCCGATTTCAATCAGGCGCTCAACATTAATCCCCGAGATGCCGATGGTTATCTGAATCGGGGGGTTCTGTACGCCATACAGGGGAAACCCGACCTCGCCCTGTCCGATTTCAATCAGGCAATCAACATTAATCCCCGAGATGCCCAGGCTTACAACAATCGCGGGCTTCTTGACAAAGAACAGGGGAAACCAGACCTCGCCCTGTCCGATTTCAATCAGGCGCTCAACATTAATCCCCGATTGGCCGAAGCTTACATCAATCGGGGGAATCTTTACCAACAACAGGGGAAACCTGACCTCGCCCTGTCCGATTACAATCAGGCGATCAACATTAATCCCCAATTGGCCCTGGCTTACGCCAATCGGGGGGTTCTTTATTACTCTCGACAAGAAACGGAAAAAGCGATCAGAGATTTCCGACAAGCCGCCGAACTGTTCCGCCAGCAAGGAAACACGGCGTTATATGAAGCGGTTATGGAAATCCTACGGCTATTAGGCGCGGTCTAGTCCTTTTTCTTGGGTTGAGCGAATCAATAGGTTAAAGAAAACCTCTCAATTTTAGGGGAGAGCGAAACCCAACATCCAACACCTCAATCCGTCTGAATAGGCGATCGCTTCTCATGGCTTTTTGTGGGGTTTCCTTGGGTCAATTCAACCTAGGATAATTGTTATCAGTATTTAGTTTTTTCTAGTCTAGTCTGTTAATTGTTCATTAAAAACCTTCGCGATGGATGTTATTTTATGACCCTAAAACAACTCATACAAGACAAACGAGAGGATATCCTAAAAATTGCCACCAAACATGGTGCTTTTAATGTGCGTGTATTTGGTTCCGTTGCTAGAGGTGAGGAAACCGAAAATAGTGATATTGATTTTTTAATTGATTATGATTTAGCTAAAACATCCCCTTGGTTTCCCGGTGGATTATTAGTTGATTTAGAGGATCTCTTAGGGTGTAAAGTGGATGTAGTAACTGAAAAAAGCCTTCATCATCTAATTAAACAGCGAATTTTAAAGGAGGCAATTAAGTTATGAATGAAGATCAAGGGCTCTTCTCGACTTTGTGTGATAATTTTTGCTTATGGAATCGTGAAATGTTGACGGAGAAAGACTTTTACGACTATTTTGCCGAAGAAACTATCAGTATAGGCTTCGTTTCCACACAGAAACCAGAAGAGCCGATCAAGTTTATCTTGGATACATTTTAGACTGTATTGATAAAATTAAGGAGTATTCCCAAGGAGGAAAACTGGAGTTTTTTGCTAATTCAATGATGAGTGATGCTATCATTAGACGCTTACAAACCTTGGCAGAATCAACTCAACGGCTTTCGGAGGAATTAAAGGCAAATATTCCCGATGTTGACTGGCGTAATATTTCTGGTTTTAGGAATATTTTAGTACATGATTATTTAGGAGGAATTGACCTTAATACAGTTTGGGATGTGGTAGAGAATTATTTGGATAATTTAAGAGAACAGATTTTAAGGCATCTAGAATCAGTCAATACTTAATCAAAGTCTAATTTTGTAGGTTGGGTTGACGCAAGGAAACCCAACAAATCCACCAGTTATGCTTTGTTGGGTTTTCCTTTGGTCAATCCAACCGACAAGGGGGATTATGCGCCAGAATAATCAATATTTATTATGCAGTATCGAAGGGCAAAAATTGAGGGAGGAACTTACTTTTTTACTCTTGTCACTCACAAGCGTAAAAAATTCTTGTGCGAACCAGAAAATATCTCCCTCTTGCGAGAAGCATTTCGCTACGTTATGCAACGTCACCCATTCACAATCGATGCCATTTTCATTTTACCCGACCACCTGCACTGCATTTGGACTTTACCCGAAGGTGATGCCAATTTTTCCACTCGTTGGCGTTTAATAAAAAGCTATTTTAGTCGTAACTGCGATTCACAATATTACGGAAACATGACTACTTCGAGAGAGAATAAAAAAGAACAAACTATCTGGCAAAGACGGTTCTGGGAACACTTAATAAAAAACGAGCAAGATTTCATTTTTCATGTAGATTACATTCATTATAATCCCGTAAAACATCGATTAGTTAATGCTCCTTCAGCTTGGGAATATTCCAGTTTTCACCGTTATGTTCAACAAGAAATCGGCTCTTCTCGACTTTGTGTGATAATTTTTGCTTATGGAATCGTGAAATGCTTATCGGGTAACACTTTTAGGACTATTTTGTCGAAGAAACTATCAGTATAGACCTCGTTTCCACACAGAAACCAGAAGAGCCAGAAATCTATCAGATTGACTGGGGCGCAAATGAAGAAATCATCTTTCCGGCGCCGATTGGCTATGAATAGAGCGATCGCCTCGTTTTCTAGGTTGGATCGTCGGAACGAAACCCAACACCCAACACCCAACACCTAAATCCGTCTGAATCTTTTTGTTGGGTTTCCTTGGGTCTATTGTTGGGTTTCCTGACGTCAACCTAATACCATTTCTCTAAATGAAAACTACACATCGAATTTAAATCCCCCTTTAAGTTCCCCTTTTTAAGGGGGATTTAGGGGGATTAAACTTCTGTAGTCAGACTTTGGAGAATTGGTATAACTCATTGGACTTGCTCCAGGACTATCGCTATATTTGATCGGTGCAGCGGGATGGTAAGGAAGCAGCGATCGCCGATAAATTGCTAGGGAGCGGAGTCCTTAATCATGCACCCCCTGTGCGACAATATATCGAGTTTGCCCTTGGCTAAAACCATTAATTGATGACCTTGCCCATACAAGTTTTACCCCAAGACGTAATCGATTTAATTGCCGCAGGAGAGGTAATCGACTCTTTAGGCGCTGTGGTGCGGGAATTAGTCGAAAATGCCATTGATGCGGGGGCAGATAGGATTACCATCGATATATCTCCCCAAAATTGGCGAATACAAGTATCGGATAACGGTAGGGGAATGTCTAGAGAAGATTTGCAACTGTGTAGCTATGCCCACAGTACCAGCAAAATCCGCCAACGGGACGATCTTTGGCAGATTACCAGTCTCGGATTCCGTGGTGAAGCTTTGCACAGTATCGCACAGGTGGCGCGTCTGCGGGTTGCCAGTCGTCATGACGATGATTTAGGTTGTTATTGTCTTTACAATCACCAGGGTGAGCCGGATAATTTAGAAACGATTCCTATAGCTATCGGCACTATCGTCACGGTAGAAAATCTCTTTGGTAACTTTCCTGTGCGTCGTCAAGCTTTACCGTCAATTAACAAACAATTAAAGGATATACAGACTTTAATTCATAATTTTGCTCTCTGTCATCCCCAAATTACTTGGCAGGTTTTCCAAGATCATCAAGATTGGTTACGCATTAGTCCGGGTAAGGATGCCAGTCAAATATTACCGCAATTAGTTAAATCTCTGCATTTTAACGATTTAGCAGCCCTAAAACTTGACTTAACGACTCCTGACGCAGAATCTGCCCAAATTGAATTAGTCATTGGTTTGCCCGATCGCATTTCTCGCCATCAACCGGATTGGGTTAAAATTGCTGTTAATGGGCGAATGGTGCGCTCATCCGAGTTAGAACAGGCAATATTTCAAGCTTTCGCTCGTACAGTCCCTAAAGATCGCTATCCCGTTTGTTTTCTCCATCTACATCTTAACCCTCGTTCGATCGATTGGAATCGTCACCCAGCTAAAGCGGAAATATACCTGCATAACCTCGTTTTTTGGCAAGAACAGATAATTTCAGCCATAGACAAGGCTTTAGGACTAAATCCCGAACATATACCCGAAAAAGCGCAAAATCAGCGCGTCAGTCAAATTCTCAAGGCTGCCGAAGAAAAAAGCACCTATATAATAGGGGAGAAATCCAGGAAAAATCGGCTGGAATTAAAGGCATTAGCTCAAATTCACCAAACTTATATAGTTGCCGAACATCCTAACGGATTATGGTTAGTGGAACAACATATTGCCCATGAGCGGGTTTTGTACGAACGTTTAGAGGATAACTGGGAAATCGTGCCGTTAGATACTCCGATCATCTTAAATCAGTTAACTACTCGACAAATCGAACAATTACAACGTTTAGGATTAGAAGTTGCTAGTTTTGGCGATCGCTCTTGGGCAATTCGTAGTATTCCTGTTCTACTAAAAGAACGGGAGGATCGGGCTGATGCTTTACTAGAATTAAGTTTAGGGGGCGATTTACAAACCGCTCAGGTTGCTACCGCTTGCCGTAGTGCGATCCGCA
>NZ_JADBUZ010000059.1:0-2728 GCF_020245305.1 Microcystis sp. M20BS1
ATTTTCAAGGATGGTTGAGACAGGAAGGACTATTAAGTTCTATACCTGAGATTAAGGGATGGGTTAGTCCTCGGTTAAGTATCCGATTTGATTTGAGAGAAGATGGGTTAGAAATTTATAGTTTAGATGGTCAGAAATTTTCAACTTCTCTTGAGTTATCTCAAAAAGCTGAACAAGCGAGTTTACAATTAGAACAAGAGCGTCTTAAAGCTGAACAAGCAAGTTTACAATTAGAACAAGAGCGTCTTAAAGCTGAACAAGCAAGTTTACAATTAGAACAGGAGCGTTTTAAAGCTGAATGTTTAGCTGAATATATCCGTTCTCTGGGAATTGATCCCGATACTTTATAATGATATAATTTATCGGTTGTGACGAATACTAATTAACTGGTAAACTTCCGAAATTATTGTCATTGAACCTAGTCTAGGGCTATACTCAACTATGTAATCACTAAAAAAGCAAATCTATGAAAGCTTGGGCAAAATCTTTAGAAAAACCAGCAGTGGAATTTTCTGAAACCCAATTAACCTTATTATCGGGGAAAATTCCCGATGGATTGCGGGGTAGTCTCTATCGCAATGGTCCGGGGAGATTAGAAAGAGGTAAGCAAAAAGTTGGTCATTGGTTTGACGGAGATGGGGCAGTTTTAGCTGTACATTTTCATGATAATGGAGCCAGTGCCACCTATCTTTATGTTCAGACTGCTGGTTATCAGCAAGAAAGTACCGCTAATCAATATTTATTTCCTAATTATGGCATGAATGCCCCCAGCTTCTTTTGGAATAATTGGGGAAAAGAGGTAAAAAATGCCGCTAACACCTCGGTGTTAGCTTTACCCGATAAATTATTAGCTCTCTGGGAAGGGGGTTTTCCCCATAAATTAGATTTACAATCTTTAGAAACCCTAGGTTTAGATAATTTATCTAGGTTACAAGCAAAGGAAACTTTTTCCGCTCATCCTAAGCTAGATTTGTCCAGAGGAGAGATTTTTAATTTCGGGGTGACAATCGGTGCTAAAGTTAGTTTAAATCTCTATAAGTCTGACTCCACTGGTCAAATTATCCAGAAAAACACTTTTGAGTTAGATAGATTGTCTCTGCTGCATGACTTTGTTTTAGCAGGACAGTATTTGGTCTTTTTCGTTCCACCGATAAAAGCGGATAAATTATTGATACTGTTGGGATTTAAAACTTTTAGTGATGCCATGCAGTGGCAGCCAAAATTAGGAACAAGAATACTAATTTTTGAGCGAGATTCTCTGGAATTAGTCAGTGAAAGTGTTACCGATTCATGGTTTCAATGGCACTTTGCTAATGGTTGTGTGAATGAGCAAGGCAATCTTGAAATTGTTTTTGTCCGTTATGATGACTTTAAAACTAATCAATTTTTAAAAGAAGTTCCCACGGGTGAAACCGAAACCTTAGCCATCGGAAAATTGGCAAGTATTACTATTAATCCCCTATCAGCAAAGGTGATTAATCAGGAAATTCTCTCAGATTTAAGCTGTGATTTTCCTGTGGTTTCCCCGCAACTGGCGGGACAAAAATGGCAAAATACTTTTTTAGCTGTCCATCGTCCCGATAGCGATATTCGTCGGGAAATTATCGGACTTCCCGCTTGTTATAATCACTCCACAGGTAAGTTAACTATTGCCTATCTAGAAAATAACTGTTATGGCAGTGAACCGATTTTTGTCTCCGATGGTTTATCTCCAGAGACAGGATGGTTAATCGTCGTGGTTTACGACGGCAATAATCACAGCAGCCAAGTGAGAATCTATGACAGTCAGCAGTTAGAAAAAGAACCCCTTTGCTGTCTGCAATTACCCAGTGTTATCCCTCCCAGTTTTCATGGTACTTGGCAAGAAAAATCAGAAAAAGGCGCTATTTAGAAAACGGGTTTCTTTGAGAAACCCGTTTTCTGGACTTGTGAGAGAGAAGCTTTATTCGATTTCTCTACGGTTGAAGATTTAATCAATTGGTTAAATACTTTAACTGCTTAGTTCTTACGACTGCCTCAAGACGGAGTTATCGAAAACTTTTTTTCGATCTGGCTTTTATGTGTTATAATATCTACCAGAATTAGACTACTTTCCCCATAATGTCATGTTCTTTGAACTGTTGACTGTACCCATCGAAGCGATCACAGACACATTTACATGACTAATAATATTGACCATGATCGCTTATTTAAGGAGTTAATCTCCACCTTTTTTGTCGAATTTATCGAGTTATTTTTTCCTCAATTGATGGATTATTTAGATAGGGACTCGAATACTTTTTTAGACAAAGAAGTATTTACGGATGTCACGGAAGGAGAAAGGTATGAAAGCGATTTAGTCGCACAAGTTAAGTTTAGAGGAAAAGAATCTTTTTTTCTGATTCATCTGGAGGCGCAGGAAAGTTCCCGCAAGTGGTTTAATCGGCGAATGTTTACTTATTTTGCTCGCTTTCATGAGAAATTTGTCTTACCGATTTATCCGATTGTAATTTTTTCTTATTCAAAGCCAAAAAGAGAAGCGATTAGTCAATATGTAGTCGATTTTCCCGATTTTAAGGTATTAGAATTTAACTATCAAGTAGTGCAGTTAAATCAATTAAATTGGCGAGATTTTCTTAATCAACCGAATCCGGTTGCTTCAGCTTTGATGGCGAAGATGAACATTGCCGAGAAAGAGCGAGCCAAGGTAAAAGCGGAATGTCTGCGCTTGTTAATTACTTTAAGGTTA